>CAJYLT010000058.1 GCA_913775795.1 uncultured Sphingomonas sp.
CGGGGCCGGTGATGGCGTTCCTGACGACCGAGCCGAACCCGCTGGTCGCGCCGATCCATCCCAAGGCTATGCCCGTCCTGCTGTCGACCGAGGACGAGGACCGGTGGCTGACGGCGCCCGTCGAGGACGCCCTTGAGCTTGCCGCGCCCTTTCCGTCACAGCTGATGCGGGTCGCCTAGACCCACAACTGCCCCGCCGATCGTGCCGCCCCCCCCTTCGCCGCAGCGGGGGGAGCCGCCGGCCTGCGTCCCCTGAAAACGCGCTTATCCCCCCGCCTCGCCTGCGTTCTAAATGTGGCGCTTTCGACGCATCCGACCTAATCGACGCACGCTCAGAGAGTCGGGCCACGGATGTCGCCGACTGCTGCTCGATCGCTGTCGCACATTGACGCAGTAGCGTTAGTTGGCGTGACAATCTGCTGTTAGAATTTAAGCCTGAACCAACGTCCGCTGCGGGCAGGGGACACGGACCGTCCGCTTACGGGCGCTTCGATGAGTAAGCGGACGTTCGTTCACCGGCCAAGCAGCGACCGCTTTGCGTCCCAATTGCAGACATTGCGCCCTTAGGATTGGCAACCGGATTGCTGCCTTTCGTTCATCAGCATCGTCCGCGTCGGCCTAGGGTCCCGATCGATGTCCCTTTCCATTTTGCGACCACTTCCTGTAGCTGACCAAACTTTTCCGACCATGGCGCCTACGGCTGAACACGGATCTCGACCGCCAGAAGCTACTACGGCTTAGACCATGATCTTGGCACTCAAGAGCTTCTGAAGGGGGGGGCGTTGTGGCTAGTGACGCACGGCAAATCGAAACCAGCCTGTTCAAGATGGCAGACCAGCTCCGCGCTAATTCCGGGCTGAAGCCGTCGGAATACAGCCGTCCTGTGCTTGGCTTGCTGTTCCTGCGCTATGCCGAAGGGCAGTTTGCGCGTGTGGAGAAGACGCTGGCGCCCAAGCCCGGATCGCGGCTCAAGCCCGGACCGGACGACTACAAGGCGCAAGGCGTGATCTATCTCTCGCCCGAGGCGCGCTTTGCCTATCTTCTCGCCTTGCCGGAAGATGCCGATCTGGGCCGCGCGCTCAACAATGCGATGAAGGATATTGAGCGCGACAATGCCGAGCTCGAGGACGTTCTGCCCAAGAATTTCAACGAAATCCCCAAGGACACGCTGATCGAGTTGATCCGCCTGCTCCAGCCTATCGAGATTGACGGCGATGCCTTCGGCCACGTCTATGAATACTTCATGGGCGAGTTCGCCAAGCAGGAGATGCAGAAGGGCGGGGAGTTCTACACGCCCAGTTCGATCGTCCGGCTGATCGTCGAGATCATGGAGCCGTTCCACGGCCGCATCCTCGACCCGGCTTGCGGATCGGCGGGCATGTTCGTTCACTCGGCGGACTTCGTGAAGCGTCATCAACGGGCGCCGGACAAGGAAATCAGCCTGTTTGGTATGGAAAAGACCAAGGAGACGATCCGGCTCGCCAAGATGAACCTGGCGGTCCACGGTCTTTCCGGCACCATCGCCGATACCAACAGCTATTATGATGACGCACCCGAAGCGTTCAAAGGCGTGCCCATGGTCGGCGGCTTCGATTTCGTCATGGCCAATCCGCCCTTCAACGTTTCAGGGATCGACAAGGCCAAGCTGAAGACGGTGACGGCAAGCGGGACCGAGTTGGTCAAGCCGCGCTTTCCGTTCGGTCTGCCCAGCACCGACAACGGCAACTACATCTGGATCAGCCAGTTCTATTCTGCGCTGAACGAGAATGGCCGCGCCGGGTTCGTTATGGCCAACAGCGCGGGCGACGCGCGCGGCAGCGAGGCGGAGATCAGGCGCAAGCTGATCGAAAGCGGCGCGGTGGATGTGATCGTTTCGGTCGGCCCCAATTTCTTCCTGACGGTGACGCTGCCCTGCACCCTGTGGTTCTTCGACCGCGCGAAGCCGCGCACGAGCCGCGCGGACGAAGTGCTGTTTATCGACGCGCGCCACATCTTCAATCAGGTAGACCGCGCTCACCGCGATTTCCGCGAGGATCAAGTCGAGTTTCTGGCGAATATTGTTCGGCTGTGGCGCGGCAACGAGCCTGAACTGGCATTCGGATCCGAGGCGCTGCTTCGCGAACGGTTGGACGGGCTGGATGCGTACCGTGATGTTCCCGGCCTCTGCCGCGTCGCCACCCGTGACGGGATCGCGGCTCAGGGTTGGTCGCTTAATCCGGGTCGCTATGTTGGTGTGGCTGAGGGTGAGCCCGACACCGAGGATTTCAAGGAGAGGCTCGAAGCCTTACAGGAGGAATTGGAACGGCTGAATGGCGAGGCGGCGGAATTGCAGGGGCGGATTGCGCTGAATGTGGCGGAGTTGCTGGCGTGAGCTGGGCGACGGAACCGCTTCAAAATGTGGCTACGTTCACATTGGGGAAAATGCTCGACGCTGAGAAAAATCGCGGGGAATTCCGCCCCTATCTAGCAAATGTGAATGTGCGTTGGGGAGAGTTCGAACTCAGCGACTTAAGGGAGATGCGGTTCCAGGATACTGAACTAGATCGGTTCGGCTTAAAGTATGGCGACATAGTCATGTGCGAGGGTGGTGAACCTGGCCGATGCGCGATATGGAAAGAACAACTGCCCGCAATGATGGTGCAGAAGGCACTGCACCGCATCAGGGTGGGAGATAAACTCGACTACAGATTCCTTTACTACGTCTTCTTATTACAAGGACGGATCGGCGCTTTTTCGGGTCTGTTCACCGGTGCGACAATTAAGCATCTTCCAAAGGACAAACTTGCGCAGATTCAAGTGCCAGTCCCTCCGCTCCCGACCCAACGCCGCATCGCCGACATCCTGTCCGCCTATGACGACCTGATCGAAAACAACACGCGGCGCATCACCATCCTCGAAGACATGGCCCGCCGCCTGTTCGAGGCGTGGTTTCTGGCTGACGCAAAGGCCGGTCGCTGGGTTGACCTTGAAACTCTTTGTGAGGGCAAGACAGGTATTCAGACTGGTCCGTTCGGCAGCCAGCTTCACAAGCAGGACTATAGCGACGACGGGGTGCCCGTGGTCATGCCGAAGAATATGGCCGATTTGAAAATCCGTGAGGCGGGGATCGCACGCATCCCACCAGAACTGGCCGCGACGATGCCTCGGCACATTCTGCGTGACGGGGACATCGTATACGGACGGCGGGGTGACATTGGCCGCCGCGCTTTCGTAACTCATCGTGAGGATGGTTGGTTCTGCGGGACTGGTTGTTTGCGGATTCGTCCCGATAAGGGCAAGATATCGCCACGTTATCTGTTCGATGCTCTTGGATTGCCCGAAACTGACGGAGCAATAAAGGGGCGTGCCCATGGTGCCACAATGCCAAACCTTAGTGCTGGCCTGATGAAGTCAGTACCAGTCTTTCTGCCTGAAAAAGATGTGCAGGAGCGCTATGCAGGTTTGGTCGACCCGCTGTTCGAGTTGGCGGCCTCGCTCGAAGCCTGTACCACCAACCTCCGGGCCAGCCGCGACCTTCTCCTGCCCAAGCTGATCTCCGGCGAAATCGAGGTCCGCACTGCCGAGGAAGAATTGGAGGCCGCTGCTGCATGACGCCTCCCGCTGGCCCCAACGACCATGGACGCTTTCCGACCCGCGAGGAATCGCTGGGCCGGGTGCTGTCCGCGTTCGGCGAGGGCCAGATGGTCGAAGACCCGGCCGTCGCCCGGTTGGTCGAACTGGGCTGGCGACACGAAAATCTCTACACCGAAAACCCGCTGGCGCTCGCGCCCGATCCGCGCACCGGGCGCACCAGCTTTCGCGAAGCTATGTTGCCGGGCCCATTGCGCGCTGCGATCGAGCGGCTGAACCCTGATCTTGACGCCGAGGCTGTAGGCGCGGCGCTGGACGAACTGATGCGCAGCCGCGCAGACATGAACCCGGTTGCTGCCAATCGCGAGGTCATGGGCCTGCTGCGCGACGGCGTGGAAGTGCGCACGACGCTCCCCGATGGCACCAGCGAAACCCGCATCGCCCGCGTGATCGACTGGCGCAATCCAAAGGCCAACGACCTGCTGATTGCCCAGCAATTCTGGATCGCCAGCGAAATCCACAAGCGCCGCGCTGACCTGATCGGTTTCGTCAATGGCGTGCCGCTTCTGTTCATTGAGCTGAAGGCCAGCCACCGCAGCGCGCAGGCCGCCTATGATCAGAACCTGCGTGATTATCGCGATGCCGTGCCGCATATCTTCTGGGGCAACGCTATCGTCCTGCTCTCAAATGGCGATGATGCCCGCATCGGTGCGCCCTTCGCCGCATGGGGCCATTTCAAGGAATGGAAGCGTATCGACGACGAGGGTGCGAAAGGTGTCGTCAGCCTTGATACCGCGCTGACAGCTGCCTGCTCGCCCGAGCGGCTGCTCGATATCGTCGAGAACTTCGTGGTGTTCGAGGAGACCCGCGACGGCCTGATCAAGAAGATCGCGCAGAACCACCAGTATCTCGGCGTGAACAAGGCGGTGGCCGAGATCGGCAAGGCGGGCGGCAAGCTCGGCGTGTTCTGGCACACGCAGGGATCGGGCAAATCGCTTTCGATGCTGGCGTTTACGCAGAAAGTACTACGCACGAGACCGGGTGGATGGACCTTCCTGATCATCACAGACCGGCAGGAACTGGACGAACAGATCGCCACATTCTTCCAGGCTTGCGGCGCTTTCTCGCTCCCGCTGCCGCAAGTGCAAGCGCAAAGCCGGGCGCACTTGCGCGAGCTGCTGTCCGGCAACGCCCGCTTTGTGTTCACGCTGATCCACAAATTCGGCACCGAGATGGGCGAAACCTATCCCGAGCTTTCGCAGCGCGATGACATCATCGTCGTGACCGACGAGGCGCACCGCAGCCAGTATGATGTGCTCGCCGCCAACATGCGCCGCGCGCTGCCCAATGCCGCCTTCATCGGCTTCACCGGCACGCCGCTGATGGCAGGCGAGGAGAAGACCCGCGAGGTCTTCGGCGATTACATCTCGGTCTACAACTTCAGCCAGTCGGTCGAGGATGGGGCGACCGTCCCGCTCTATTACGAGAACCGCATCCCCGAACTGCAACTGGCCTCTGGCGATATCGATGAGGCTGTCGATGCAATTATCGCCGAGGCCGACCTTGACGATGACGACAATCGCGCGCTCGAACGCAAGCTGGCGCGGCAATACAGCCTGATCAAGCGCGAGGACCGGCTGGATCGGATCGCCGACGATGTCGTCCGCCACTTCATGGGGCGCGGATATCGCGGCAAGGCGATGTTCATCGCCATCGACAAGGAAACCGCCGTGCGGATGCATGGCAAGGTTCGCGCCGCCTGGGATGCCGCGCTGGCAGAGAAGGGCAAAGCGATCCAGTCGCTGTCCGGCGAAGCGCGCGAGGCTGCGCAGGCGGAGCTGAAGTGGCTCCACGAAACCGACATGGCTGTTGTTGTAAGCCAGGGTCAGAACGAAATCGCCGATATGGCCGCCAAGGGCCTCGACATCCGTCCGCATCGCGAACGGATGGTGAAGGAAGACTTGGACGAAAAGTTCAAGGCCCCGGCCGATCCGCTGCGGCTGGTCTTCGTTTGCGCGATGTGGATCACCGGCTTCGACGTGCCGACCTGCTCGACCGTCTATCTCGACAAGCCGATGAAGAACCACACCCTGATGCAAACCATCGCCCGCGCCAACCGCACCGCGCCGGGAAAGTCGGCTGGCCTGATCGTGGACTATGTCGGCGTGTTCCGGAACTTGCAGAAGGCGCTGGCGATCTATGCCCAGCCATCGACCGAAGGCACCGAGCCGATCGAAGACAAAGCGGCGCTTGTCGGACGGCTTAAAGCGGCCGCGTACGAAGCGATGGATTTCTGCCGACGCCGTTCGATCGACCCGACGCGGATTGTCAGCGCAATAGGATTCGAGCGGATTGCCCGGCTTGCCGAGGCGGTCGAAGCTGTAATGGGTACCGACCAGGAGCAACAGGCATTCCTGCGCCATGCCGGTAATGTCTGGACTTTGTTCAAAGCCGTTCTCCCCGATCCCGCAGCCGATCAATGGCGCGTGGAAGCCGCCGTGCTCCATGTCATGGCCGAAAAGGTCCGCGCCTTGCGTGAGGATCCGGAACGGAAGGCCCGGGTCCAACGCGTCGCCGATGAGATTGAAGTACTGCTGGATGAGGCCATTCTCGGGATCGAGATCAATGCTCCTGTCCGCTCCGGCGACGACATGGAAGGGCTTTTCGATCTATCGCAGATCGACTTTGACAAGCTGCGCGAGCGTTTCGCGCAGGGTCAGAAGCGGACGCAAACACAGAAACTGCGCACCGCCATTGAGCGGAAGCTTGATGAACTTGCCGCTCAAAACCCGACGCGATCGTCACTTGTCGAACGGTTTCAGGAACTGATCGCTGAATACAATGCCGGCAGCCTTAACGTGGAGCGCTTGTTTGAGGCGCTCATGGCGTTCATCCGCGACCTCGACGAGGAAGATGGCCGGGCGATCCGGGATGGCCTTTCGGAAGAGGAACTGGCAATCGTTGACATCCTCACCAAACCGGAACCCGAACTGAACGCCGACGAGCTAGCCCTAGTCAAGCGGGTAGCCAAGGCGATGCTGGACACGCTGAAGCGCGAGAAGCTGGTACTCGATTGGCGCTTGAAAGAGCGCGCCAAGGCGGCAGTGCGGAGCGCCATTCAGCAATCGCTGGACGCCCTTCCTCCAGCCTATGATGACGTGATCTGGCAGGGCAAAGTGGCTCAGACATACGAATGGATCTACGATCATTACGCGGGATCTACCGCCTCGGAGCACTAGCTAGGGTCAGCTTATTGTATCGTTTCTCCGACGTCTGCTTTTGCCCTACACAACACTACCAGCAGTCGTTCTCCTTTCGGCCCAATCTCGGTCGCAGCAAGTCACCTGAACGAGCGGCCGCTTTCGGCACGCCTTCAACCGACAGACAATGGGCGCGAACGGACGTGCCAGTTGCGCGGCACGTTTCCTGCTCCACCCCTACGCCGAGCAGCGGGCGGCGCAGCCGCCCGATCACAGCGTTTCAACAAGCGCTACGGCGAGTGGGGTGGTTCGCATCGACCTGTAGGGGGCATCAAATCGCACACGCCGAAGGCGTTCATCATCCAATCTTATTCTGATCCCCGGAGACGGTGCGAGAATGCAACTCGCGCTCATTCCTCACGAGAGCTGCTTCGATCGAAGCAAGGGCCTGATCAAGATCGGGGTTGCCGGTTTGCCCAAGCTGCCAGCGCGATGGGGCTTTTGTGGTCGGCGCAGGCGCAGGCGCTGGTTGCTCAGATTTTCCTAAGAGAGCGCGCACAAGCTGCTGAAGGCGTGATGAGACGGCGAGGGGGAGCCGGCGCAAGTCGATGAAATACAGATTGTTGACCTGGCAACGCTGCGGGCCTGCCTCCCCAGGGCGATGAAGATTCTGCGTTCGGCGAACCCAATCAATAAACCCGTGCTGCTTGAGCCGCTTCAGGATCGCGACGATCGTCGTGCGTGCGTATCCGGTGGCGCGCTCGAGCTGAGACAAGGCGGGATCAATGTGGCCGGAGCGAAAGTCGTGCCAATGGTTCAAGAGGATCGCCTCGAGCACCTGCACGCCAGAGGCCCCGATGGGCGACCGGCCGGTTTCGCGTCGAGTATGAACGTCAAACTCGCGAGCTGCGCGAAGATAGGCGCGAACCCAGCGCCCCGTTCCACTTTTCGAGCCATCGCCATAGCGCCGGGCAACCCGCGCGCGTCGATCGTCGACATCGTAGCTTGATCGATTGATCCGCCCCCGGAGGTCGGGGGCGCGGCCCATAAGGCCGTTCACGATTCGCCGCCTAAGTGCGCGCACTTCCTCAGGCTGAGCAGCCTCGCCTGCGGCGATGTTGGTGGTTGGGAAAGCGCCTGTAACCTGTTGAAATTGCACAGCCCAAATCTTTCGGATTTGGAAGCAAAAGGCAGATTCTTCAGCGACTTATTTGGGAATCATAATCCGCGTGTCGGGGGTTCAAGTCCCTCCTCCGCTACCATCCCCGTCATTCAGTCGATCTGCGCCGCCCGCCGCGCCAGCAGCAGCGCGCCGAGCAGGCCGGCATCGCCGTCGAGCGCGGTCGGCGCCACCACGCTGTCGATCATGTCGTCGGGCAGCAGATAGCCGTTGTTGAGCCGCCGTGCCTCGGCTCGGATGCGGTCGATCAGGCCGGGGGTGTGCAGCACGCCGCCGCCGAGCGCGATGCGGCGCGGCGACAGCGTGGCGATCAGCGTGATCGACAGGTGGGCGAGCGCCTGGGCGACGATCTCGTGCCCCACATGATCGTCCGGCAGTTCCGAAAGCGAACAGCCCCAGCGGTCGACGATCGCCGGCCCCGACGCAATCCCCTCCAGGCAGTCGCCGTGATAGGGACAGCGGCCGGGAAAGCCGGTGTCGGCGGGATGGCGCGGCACGCGGAAATGGCCCATCTCGGCATGGCGCTCGCCGTCGAGCGGTACGCCGTCCGCGACCACGCCGCCGCCGATGCCGGTGCCGACGGTCACATAGACGACGACCCCGCCGATCGCGCCCACCGTCGCCTCCGCCATCGCCGCTGCGGCGACGTCGGTGTCGAAGCCCGTGGGCACGTCGGCGTCGCCGACGATCCCGGCGACCAGCGCGGCATCGCTCCAATGCGGCTTGGGCGTCTTCAGGATGGTGCCCCAGCCCGGTGAGCCGCGGTCGCGGTCGATCGGGCCGAAACTGGCGATGCCATAGGCATCGATCGGGCCGTGCGTCGCGGCGGCGGCGGCGAAGAAGGCGCGGACCTCGGCCAGCGTCTGCTCCGGCGTGGTGGTCGCGATCCGTGCCCGCTCGCCGATCAGCCCGTCGTCATTGCCGAGCGAGCAGACGAACTTCGTGCCCCCCGCCTCGACGCAGCCGTACAATCGATTTCCGCTCATACAGATCTCCGCAGTCCGGCTGCAAAGCGCATGGCCGGCGGGGCGCGTCAAGCCATCCCGAACGGACGCGGGGCCTGCACTAGGCGGGGGGTCGGTCCGCACCATATCGCCCCCCGGACCGCTCGGATAAAGCATTGCCCTACAGACCGAGGATGCACCCCATGACCCGCACCGCCAGCGAAGAGCGCGACTATTTCCTGCGCCGCAGCGCAGAGCATCGCGACCTTGCGGTGAAGACGGCGGAATCGGGAAATCGTGTTCTGCATGAACAGTTTGCGACGCTTTACGCCGAGCGCGCCGCGTCCGTCATGGTAGATGACCACTAAGGGTCAGGCGCAAAGATACCAGGAACACGCTAACCTATCATAGGTTTTCCCGCCCGAACCCGCCACTGGTGGTGCGTTCGTGTTGCGGAGACGGCCATGAAGAAGACGCTTTCCATCATCGCCGTCGCTGCGGGTGGGCTTGCCGCCTGCGCCGCGCCGTCGACGCGCATCTCCGACGGGCTCCAGCGCTACGGCCTCGACCAAGCACGGTCGCAGTGCGTCGGCGACCGGCTGGGGCGCGAGCTGTCGCTCGGCCAGCTCCAGCAACTGGGCAAGGCGGCGGCAGCTTATCGCCGCGACGACCCGAACCCCGGTCAGCTGACGGGCGGCGACCTCATCCGCGTCGCGGGCGAGATCAAGGATCCCAAGGTCGCGCTTGAAGTGGGCAAGGCTGCCGCGACCTGCGGCGTCGTGCTCTGATCCCGAGCGAGACAGGAGAATTCAGGTGAACAAGCATGAACTGGGCGGCGACGTCCGCTATGCCGGCGGCAAGGTCGAGGAAGCGGTCGGCGACCTGATCGGCAACCGCGAGATGCAGGCCAACGGCGTTAAGAACCAGGTCGTCGGCGGTGCCGAGAATCTGCTGGGCCGGGCCCAGTCGGTGGCGGGCGACGTTGCCGACGCCACCGCCTCGCTGATCGAGCGGGCGCGCGATCGTGCAGCCGATCTGGTCGGGCGGTCGGGCAAGGAACTGGGCCACGAGGCCGACAAGGCCGAGCGCGACCTGCGCCGCGGTGCCAAGCATGCCGAACACGAGTTGCGCCATGACGCCAAGCGTGCCGAGAAGGAGCTTCGCCGCGGTGCGAAGCATGCCAAGGCGGCGGTGCGCGGCGACGCGCCGGTCTGGGCGGTGATCGCGGCGCTCGCCGGCGGCTATGCGATCGGCGCGCTGATCCACGGACGCCGCGCCTGAGCGAGACGCGCATGGCGAGCCAGCTCAAGCCCCTTCGGGAGTCCGTCGACCTGCGCCATCTGCGGCAGATCATCGCCGGGCTCGACGAGGGCGTGATCCTGATCGACCCGGACGAGACTCTCCTCTGGGCGAACGACGCCGCGCTTTCGATGCACGGGGTCGAGCGCTTGGAGGAACTCGGCCGCACGGTCGACGAGTATCGCGAGCGGTTCCGCCTGCGCTATCGCAATAACCATCGGCTGGCTGCCGACGACTATCCGATCGAGCGCGTCGTCGCCGGCGACAGCTTCTCGGAAGTGGTGGTCGAGGTGTCGGTCGGCGACGACGACACCCCCCGCTGGGTGCATCAGGTGCGCAGCCTCGTCCTCAACGACGATGACGAGGGCGAGCCAGCGATGGTCGTGCTCGTCATTCAGGACGTGACCGCGCGGTTCGAGGCGGAGGATCGCTTCGAGCAGTCGTTCAACGCCAACCCCGCGCCCGCGGTCATCGCGCGGCTGGCGGACCTTCGCTATGTCAAGGTCAACCAGGGCTTCCTCGACATGACCGGGCACAATCGTGACCAGGTAATGGCGCACACCGTCTACGACATCGACGTGTTGCGCGAGGCGACCGACCGCGACCTCGCGAAGTCGCGCTTGGCCGAGGGGCGTACGATCCCGCAGATGGAGGCCGAACTCGAACTGCCGGGCGGCGGCACCAAGCTCGTCATCGTTGCGGGGCAGCCGATCGAGATGAGCGGCGAGCCGTGCATGCTCTTCACCTTCGCCGATCTCGAGCCGCGCCGCTCGGCCGAGGCGGCGCTGCGCCACAGCGAGGAGCGGTTCACCCGGACGTTCCAGATGGCGCCGGTGCCGATGGCGATCGGCGCGCGCGACGGCCATCGCCTGTGCGAGATCAACGAGAGCTTCTCAGGCCTGACCGGGCACGAGGAGGCGACGATCATCGGCCGCTCGCTGGCCGAGGCGGGCCTCTGGGCCGACGAGCGGACCCGGCGGGAGGTCGAACAGGCGATCGCCGACGGCCGCGACCTGCGCGGGCACGAGGTGCGCATCGCCGCGCGAGAGGGCGGGCATATCGACTGCCTCGTCTCCACCGTCTCGATCCGGATCGGCGGCGACGACTGCGTGCTCTGGGCGTTCCAGGACATCACCCAGCGCAAGGCGACCGAAATCGAGCTCGTAGAGGCGATCGAGGCGGTGATGAAGGACACGCGCTGGTTCAGTCGGTCGATCATGGACAAGCTCGCCCGCCTGCGCGCGCCGCAGCCCGACGAGAACGGCGCCGGGATCGACGACCTGACTCCGCGCGAGCGTGAGGTGCTGGCGCAGATCTGTCGCGGGCTCGACGACAAGAGCATCGCGCGGGCGCTGGGCGTGTCGGGCAACACCGTGCGCAACCATGTGGCGCGTATCTATTCCAAGATCGGCGTCAATCGTCGCACCGCCGCCGCCGCCTGGGCGCGCGCGCGCGGTTTCGACGGGGAGGCGCTGATCGCCGAACGATTGGAGAATGGCGGATGACCGACAAGCCGGACGACAAGGCCCAGGCGGCCAAGGGCGCGGCCAGCGCCGCGATCGGCAAGCTGATCGGCGACGACGCGGCGGTGCGCCGCGGCGAGGCGGAGAAGGCACAGGCGGATGCGAAGGCCGCGAGAAAGAAATGACGCTCTCGGCGAACGTCCGTCAGGGGCGGTCGCCCAGTGCCGGCGAAGGGCCGCGTTTTGGGCCCGACGCCCCGCATCAACAAGGAGAACCGATATGAAGACCAAGATCGCTCTGCTCGCCGGCCTTGCCGCCGCGATGACCCTCGGCGCGTGCAACACCGTGGGCGGCGCGGGCAAGGACCTGAAGTCCGCGGGCAGCGCCGTCGAGAAGGCGTCGGGCCAGAAGGGCAAGAACTGATCGGGTTTCGCCGCGGCTGCGTTTCGGCCGCCCTGTCGGCGGCTTGCCGCGGCGAATGGACGGCCGGCGCCCCTACCGCCGGCCGTCCTTTTGCGTGTCAGCCCTCGGGCGGCGGCACCGCAGCCTCCTCGCGCTTGTCGAGTTGCAGGCCGTGCTTGAGCAGCATGGGGATGTTGGCGAAGGTGAAGATCAGCGTCGCCGGGATCATCCCCCACGTCTTGAACGTCACCCACTGATCCCAGTCGAGATACGCGCGCGCAATCTCGTTGGCGACTGCGGCGACGGCAAAAAACGCCGCCCAGTTAATCGTCAGTTGCCGCCATCCCTTCGCCGACAGGCCCGGATAGGCGCTTTCGAGCAGGTTCTGGAGCAGCGGCTTGCCCGTCGCGAGGCCATAGGCGAGCAGCACCGCGAACATCGCGTAGACGAAGGTCGGCTTCACCTGAATGAAAGTGCGGTCGTGGAAGTAGAGCGTCAGGCTGCCGAACACGAGGACGAGCCCGCCCGACAGCCACAGTATCGGCGAGATATGCCCTGCCTTCACCCACGAGAAGATCAGCGCCGCGGCGATCGCGACCATGAAGGCGGCGGTGGCAGCGAGGATGCGTCCGATCTCGTTCCCCGGCGCCAGCGCGTTGACCGCGAAGAAGACCGCGAGCGGACCGTAGTCGACCGCCATGCGTAAAGCCGGGGAAAGTGGGGGCTTGGCCGTGCTCACAGCAATTCCTCCACCCCGGCGATGATCCGCGAGACCTCACGAGCATCGAACGGGCGCAGGTCGTCGGCCTTTTCGCCGACGCCGATCGCATGGATCGGCAGGCCGTATTTCTCCGCCGCCGCCACGAGCACGCCGCCGCGCGCGGTGCCGTCGAGCTTGGTCATGACGAGGCCGGTGACGCCCGCCACCTCCTTGAACACCTCGATCTGGCTTAGCGCGTTCTGGCCCGTGGTCGCGTCGAGGACGAGCACCACGTCGTGCGGCGCGGCGGGATTGAGGCGACCGAGGACGCGGCGGATCTTGGCGAGCTCGTCCATCAGCTCGCGCTTGTTCTGGAGGCGGCCGGCGGTGTCGACGATCAGCACGTCGATGCCGGTCGCGGTCGCCTGCTTCACCGCCTCATAGACGATGCCGGCCGCGTCGCCGCCCTCGGCGCCCGAGACGATCGGCACGCCGATCCGCTCGGCCCAGGTGCGAAGCTGGCCGATCGCGGCGGCGCGGAAGGTGTCGCCCGCCGCCAGCATCACGCCGTAATCCTGATCGACCAGCGCCTTGGCGAGCTTAGCGATCGTCGTCGTCTTGCCGGAGCCGTTGACGCCGATGACGAGGATCACCTGCGGCCGCGGAAACGCCTCGATCTCCAGTGGCTTGGCGACCTTGTTGAGCGCCTTTTCCACTTCCTCGGCGACGACGAGGCGGATGCCGAGCTCCTCCATGTTGCGCTCATACTGCCCCTCGGCCAGCCGCTGGCGCACGCGCGCGGCGGTTTCGGGGCCGAGGTCGGAGGCGATCAGCGCCTCCTCGATCTCGTCGAGCGTCTCTTCGTCGAGCCGCGCGAGCGAGAGGCCGGCAAGGTTGCCCATCAGCCGGTCGGAGGTCTTGCGAAAGCCCCCGAGCAGCTTTTCGTGCCAGCTTGGGCCGTTCATTCAGCGTCTCCGATCAGATGGTCGTCGGCGGCAGCCGTGATGCGCGCCGAAATGAGGGTGCCGGGCTCGTGCCGCGCGGCGAAGCGGACCTCGGCGAAGTTTTCCGCATGGCCCGTATCGCCGGGGCGCTCGACCAGCACCGACTGGACGGTGCCGACGAGGGTAGCCAGCCAGTCGCGGCGGACGCGGGCAGCGGTGTCGCGCAGGACCGCCGCCCGCTCGCGCACCGTCACCGGATCGACCTGCGGCATTCGCGCGGCGGGGGTGCCTTCGCGCGGGGAAAAGGGGAAGATGTGCGCGTGGACGATGCCGCATTCCTCGATCAGAGCACGGCTGTTCTCGAACGCCGCCTCGGTTTCGGTCGGAAAACCGGCGATGAGGTCGGCGCCGACGGCGAGGTCCGGGCGATGTGTGCGGAGCCGTTCGATCAGCGATACTGCCTGCGCGCGGCTGTGGCGGCGCTTCATCCGCTTGAGGATGAGGTCGTCGCCCGCCTGCATCGACAGATGGAGGTGCGGCATCACACGCGGTTCGTGCGCGAGCAGCGCGAACAGGCGATCGTCCACCTCCGCCGGGTCGATCGAGGAAAGGCGCAGGCGCTCAAGGTCGGGGGCCAGCCGCAGGATGCGCTCGACCAGATGGCCGAGCGTGGGCACGCCGGGCAGGTCGGCGCCGTAGCTCGTCAGGTCGACGCCGGTCAGCACCACCTCCCGATGACTCGCCGCGACCAGCGCCGCGATCCGGTCGATCACGCCGCCGGCGGGCAGCGACCGGCTGGGGCCGCGACCGGCGGGGATGATGCAGAAGGTGCAGGCGTGGTCGCATCCGTTCTGCACCTCGACCAGCGCGCGGGCGTGGGGCGAGGGGGGCAGGGCGGCGGGGGCCGGCGCCCCCCATGCCTCGGGCGCAAGCTTGAGCGGGTTGGCGACGACGCGCGTGACGCCGGGCAGCGCGGCGAACCCCGCCGGGTTGATCGTCGCGGCACAACCGGTGACGACGAGCTCCGCGCCGGGATTTTCTCGCGCCAGCCGCCGCACCGCGCGGCGCGAGCGCCGCACCGCCTCGCCCGTCACCGCGCACGAATTGACGACCGCGACCGGGCGATCGCCCAGCATCGACCGGATCGTTTCGCTTTCGGAGAGGTTGAGGCGGCAGCCCAGCGTGACGATCTCGGCCATGTCAGCCCGGGCGCTTGGCGGCGAACATGGGCGGGACTTAGGAGCGATGGCCCCGGAAGTCCATCGCCGCGAAAGGGAACCGATGCACAAGGACGCCGCCGCCATTCTCGATTTCTGGTTCGGCGAATGCACGCCCGAACAGCATTTCGCCAAGGACGACGCGCTCGACGTCGAGATCGCACGGCGCTTCGGCGAGTTGCGCGAGGCGGTGGTGGCGAACGGGGCGGCGGGGTGGCGCGACGATGCCGACAGCCTGCTCGCCGCGATCGTCCTGATCGACCAGTTCGGGCGCAACCTCCATCGCGGGTCGGGCGAGGCGTTCGCCGCCGACCCGCTGGCGCAGCAACTGGCGCGCGAGGGCGTGGCCAAGGGGTATGACGCGCAATTGCCGCCCGCCCGCGCGAAGTTCCTTTACATGCCGTTCATGCATGCCGAGGATGCCGGCGCGCAGGCCGAGTGCGTGCGGCTGTTCGAAGCGCTGGGCGATGCCGAGTCCTTGGATTTCGCGAGGCAGCATCGCGCGGTGATCGAAGATTACGGCCGCTTCCCGTCCCGAAACGCGGCGCTCGGGCGGAAGAACACGCCCGCCGAGCAAGCCTATCTCAGCCGGCCCGACGCCGGCTGGTGATCGGCTCGACATTGCTGGTCGCGGGTGCGGCACCGACGATCAGGTGGCGCTCGGCGAGCAGCGACCGCACGCCGATCGGCGACAACGGCTTGCCGTAATGCCAGCCCTGCGCCTTCGCACAGCCCATGGCGACGAGGCGCGCGGCGATCGCGCCGTCCTCGACCCCTTCGGCCGTCACGGGCAGGTTGAGGCTCTCGCCCAGCCGCACGATCGCGGTGACGATCGCGGCCGAATCGGGCGCCTCGTTGATCGATGTGACGAACGACTTGTCGATCTTGATCCGGTCGAAGGGTAGTGCGCGAAGGTGCGCAAGACTCGAATAACCCGTCCCGAAATCGTCGAGCGCGAGGCGGACGCCCTGGTTCTTGAGGCTGCCGGCGATCGACTGCGCAAGCGCCAGATTGTCGAACAGCGCGCTTTCGGTGATCTCGATCTCCAGCCGGCTGGCGGGGAAGCCCGTCTCGGTCAGTGTCTTGATGATCTTCTGCGCCAGCCACGCATCGCGAAGCTGCCAGGGGGAGATGTTGACCGACAGCGTCAGCGCCTGGTCCCAGTCGCGCGCCGCGGTGAACGCCTGTCGCATGATCGACAGCGACAGGTCGGCGATCATGCCGGCTTCCTCGGCGATCGGGATGAAGCGGTCGGGGCCGATCACGCCGCGGGTCGGATGCTCCCAGCGGGCCAGCACTTCGAATCCGGTCAGTTCGCCGGTGGCGAGGTCGATCTGCTGCTCGAAATAAGGGACGATCTGGCCGCCCGGAATGGCGATGCGCAGGCCTTGCTCGAGGTCGTTGCGCGCCTTGAGCTCGCGCTCCATCGATTCGTCGAACCACGCGAAGCGGTTGCGGCCCGATTTCTTCGCCGCATACATCGCGATGTCGCCTGCGCGCATCAGCGCCTCGATCGAGCGGCAACCGAAGTCGGAGCGGGCAAGGCCGAGCGAACAACTGATGTGCAGCTTCTGCCCCTCGGCATCGAAGGGCTGGGCGAGGCGCGCGACGAGGCGTTCGGCCACGCGTTCGACGACTTCGGGTGCGCTCGAATCGAACACCATCGCGATCGCGAACTCGTCACCGCCGAGGCGCGCATGGAGCGCGCTGGTCGGCGTGATCGCCTTCACTTCCTGTGCGACGATGCGCAGCAGCGTGTCGCCGACGGCATGGCCGTGCATGTCGTTGACGCTCTTGAAGTGGTCGAGGTCGAGCATCATCAGCGCCGTCGCCTTGCCCCGCCGCTCCGCGTCGACGAGCATCGCCGCTCCCTCATCGGCAAGGCTGCGCCGGTTGTGGAAGCCCGTCAGCGGGTCGCGCGCGGCAAGGGCGCGGGCGCGCGCCTCCGCCTCGGCATGGCCGCGGACCTGGCCGACGAGCCCGGCATGGCGCCGCCAGCCGATCAGGATCAGCGCGGTGTTGAGGAGGAGCGCGATGACCAGGATCTCGTCCGCGCCGTCGCGCGAGCCCAGGTGCTGGCCGACAAGCTGCGACAGGACGGTCGAACCGATGCCGACGAACAGCAGGATCGCGGCGACGCTGATCGCGCCGGTCAGGCGCTGGCTGTCGCCGGAGTCGGCCCGGTCGGTCTTGCGCATGGCGTGTCGATCGCTCCCCATCGGACCCCGGGTGCCACAGGTCGCGTCAAGAAGCGGTTAATCGCCCTCCGGCGTTGCGTCGGGGCCGGTGTTGCGCTATGCGCCGCGGCCAACGCTCCGAACGGATCGTGATGCAGATCGCCCCGAGGGGTACGCCGGCCGACGAGGTTTCGTCCGCCGGCGCATTTTGCGTTACGCCCCTGTCGGCCCGCGGAAACGGAGTTGTAAGCGCATGTTCGACAGTCTCAGCGATCGGCTTGGCGGCGTCTTCGACCGTCTGCGCGGCCGTGGCGCGCTGACCGAAGCCGATGTGCGCGGTGCGATGCGCGAGGTGCGGATCGCCCTCCTTGAAGCCGACGTGGCGCTGCCCGTCGCGCGCGCCTTCGTCGACAAGGTGACCGAGGAAGCGGTCGGCCAGAACGTCCTGCGCTCGGTCACGCCGGGGCAGCAGGTCGTCAAGATCGTCAACGACGCGCTGGTCGAGATGCTGGGGTCGGACAGCGCCGACCTCAATCTCGACGTGACGCCGCCCGCCGTCGTGATGATGGTCGGGCTTCAGGGCTCGGGCAAGACGACCACGACGGCCAAGCTGTCGCGCCTCGTCAAGAAGCGCGGCAAGAAGGTGCTGATGGCGTCTCTCGACGTCAATCGCCCCGCCGCGCAGGAGCAGCTCGCGGTGCTCGGCACCCAGATCGAGGTGGCGACGCTGCCGATCGTCACGGGGCAGCAGCCGGTCGATATCGCCCGCCGCGCGATGCAATCGGCGAAGCTCCAGGGCTTCGACGTGGTGATGCTCGACACCGCGGGCCGCCTGCACGTCGATCAGGCGCTGATGGACGAGATGAAGGCGGTCGCCGACATCTCGAAGCCGAACGAGATCCTGCTTGTCGTCGATTCGCTGACCGGCCAGGACGCGGTCAACGTCGCCACCAACTTTTCCCAGCAGGTGCCGCTGACCGGCGTCGTGCTGACGCGGATGGACGGCGATGCGCGCGGCGGCGCGGCGCTGTCGATGCGCGCCGTCACCGGCAAGCCGATCAAGTTCGCGGGCGTCGGCGAAAAGCTCGACGCGATCGAGCCCTTCCACCCCAAGCGCGTCGCCGGCCGCATCCTCGGCATGGGGGACGTGGTGTCGCTGGTCGAGCGCGCGGCTGAAGCGATCCAGGCCGACGATGCCGAGAAGATGGCCGCGCGCATGGCCAAGGGTCAGTTCGACATGAACGACCTGCGCAGCCAACTGGCGCAGATGCGGCGCATGGGCGGGCTCGGCGCGCTGGCCGGGATGATTCCGGGCATGAAGAAGGCGCAGGCCGCGATGGCCGCGTCGAACATGGACGACCGCATCCTGTTGCGCATGGACGCGATGATCGGGTCGATGACGGTCAAGGAACGTGCCAAGCCCGAGCTTCTGAACGCCAAGCGCAAGATCCGCGTGGCCAAGGGGTCGGGCACCACCGTGCAGGACGTCAACAAGCTCCTGAAGATGCATCAGGAAATGGCGACAGCGATGAAGCGCATCAAGAAGATGGGCGGCATCAAGGGCCTCGCCGCGATGCTTGGCAAGGGCGGTCCCGGCGGCGGCATGGGCGGCATCGGCAATGCGCTGGGCGGCCCGGCGATGGGCGATTTCATGTCGAAGGCGGGCGGGGGGCTCCCCGGCCTCGGCGGCGGGGGCGAGATGCCTAAGCTGCCGCCCGGCTTCGAGGACCTGTTGAAGAAGAAGTGATGGCCGTCGCCCCGGCGAACGTCGGGGTCTTCGGCCGCAAGTAAACGACAACCATCAGGCCCCGGCCAGCCGGGGTCATGAATTGAGAAGAAGGAAGAAGTTCAAATGGCAATTAGCATGCGTCTGTCGCGCGGCGGCTCGAAGAAGCGTCCCTATTACCGCATCGTCGTCGCCGACGCCCGCAGCCCGCGCGACGGCAAGTTCATCGAGAAGATCGGCACCTACAACCCGCTGCTCGCCAAGGATTCGGACGAGCGCGTCAAGCTCGACACCGATCGCGCCAAGCACTGGCTGAGCGTCGGCGCGCAGCCGACCGACCGCGTCGCCCGCTTCCTCGACGCCGCGGGCGTCCGTGAGCGCGCCGCGCGCAACAACCCCAACAAGGCCAAGCCGGGTGAGAAGGCGACCGAGCGCGCCGAGGAGAAGGCCGAGAAGCTGAAGGCGCAGCAGGAAGCGGCCGAAGCGGCGAAGAACGCGCCCGCCGAGGCCCCGGCCGAAGAGAGCGCCGAGGCGTAAGGGCTTGCCCGGCGCCGCGAGGTCCGCCGGTTTCGGCGCGCGCGGCGACGGGCGATGCTTCGTAAGATTACAGGGATTCCGCGCGTGACCGATCCGGCGAACAGCAAGGTGCCGTCAGCGGCAGACCCGGACCGGCCCGTGACGCTGGCGGCGATCACCGGCGCGCATGGCATCCGCGGCGAGGTTAAGCTGAAGATCTTCGCCGACGACCTTCCATCCTACCGCCTGTTCAACGGCGGCACGCTGAAACTGGTGAGCCTGCGACAGGATATCGCCCGGTTCGAGGGCGTTGCCGATCGTACGGCTGCAGAGGCGATGCGTGGCACCGCGCTGACCGTGCCCCGATCGAGCCTGCCGCCGCTTGGCGAGGGCGAATATTACCACGCCGACCTCATTGGCCTTCCCGCGCGCAGCGAAGCGGGCGAACCGCTCGGCACCGTCGTCGCGGTCGAGAATTACGGCGCGAGCGACCTCATTGAGATCGAGCGCGAGGGCGGCCGCCGCTTCCTCGTGCCGTTGACGGCGCAGGCGGTGCCGCACTGGGACGAGCGCGAGCTCGTCGTCGCGGACGCCTTCGTCGAATAGCTCAGTCGCCGGTCGCGCGGCCTTGGTCGCCTATCAGCCGCGCTTTGGGGTGCCTGCCTTCCAGCTTCGGTTGAGAAGGGTGGTGCGGGCCGGGGGACTCGAACCCCCACGGGCCGTTCGGCCCACCGGATTTTCGTACCCGCTACGGCTTTCGCCGCCGCCCGGCCGCGAGTGGCCGCAAGCGTTCGGGGTCTGGACTATCCCTTCGCCATGCCCCGCACGCGAGGGTTAGGCGCCGCCCGTCTAGTCTCTACACCTTCCCGGCGGCACAAGGCCGCCGGGCTTGGCTCGGGATCGCCATCTGACAGGGTTCCCCGAATTTGAGCGGTTCTACGTCGCCGGTTTCCCGGCGCGCACTCAATTTTCGCGTCAAGTCCGTTGCGTCTACCATTCCGCCACGCCCGCATGCCGCCCGCCCGCCATAAGGCGGCCGCGGCGCAAGGCAAGCTATTCGCCGACGTTCAGGCGCTGGCGCATTTCCTTGCCGGGCTTGAAATAGGGAACGCGCTTGGCATCCACCGGCACGACCTCGCCGGTGCGCGGGTTGCGGCCGGTGCGGGCATCGCGCGCGCGGGTCGAGAAGGCGCCAAAACCCCGCAGCTCGACGCGGCCGTCCTCCGACAGGCGGGCGGTGATCTGGTCGAAGAAGATGTTGACGATGCGCTCGACGTCGCGGACCGCAAGATCCGGATTGTCGCGGACCAGTAGCTGGACGAGTTCGGAACGTATCATGTCAAATCATGCCCCTGCGGATATCGATCCGACGATCGATCGAGATAAGTCCGCTAACGACGCACCCTAGCGCATAGGGCTGATCTCCATCAATCGGGAGAGGCGTTGAAACCTGTCCCGTACCGATGATCCATTGGGGTGAGGCCCAATGAAAAGGGCGGCGGATGCGAATGCACCCGCCGCCCGATTTCCATCCGGTTTCCCGAAAGGGCTTAGTTCTTCTCGCCGCGCGCCTTCAGCGCCTCGCCGAGGATGTCGCCGAGCGACGCGCCCGAGTCGGACGAGCCGTACTGCGCGACCGCCTGCTTCTCTTCGGCGATCTGCATCGCCTTGATCGAGAAGGTCGGCTTCTTCGAACGGTCGAAGCCGGTCACCATCGCATCGAACTTCTGGCCGACCTGGAAGCGCTCGGGGCGCTGCTCGTCGCGGTCGCGGCCGAGATCGGTGCGCTTGATGAAGCCAGTGGCGCCGTCGTCGCCGGTCTGGACCTCGAGGCCCGCATCGCGGACTTCGAGCACCGTCACGGTGACGATCTCGTTCTTGCCCACGCGGCCCGCGCCGCCGGCAGCCGCCGCACCGCCCGCAACCGGGGCGCCGCGCTCGAGCTGCTTCATGCCGAGGCTGATGCGCTCCTTGTCGGCCTCGACGGCCAGGACGATCGCCTTGACGACTTCACCCTTGCGGTGAAGCGCCAGTGCGTCCTCGCCCGAGATGCCCCAGGCGATATCCGACATGTGGACCATGCCGTCGACGTCGCCGTCCAGGCCGATGAACAGGCCGAACTCGGTGGCGTTCTTGACTTCGCCCTCGACCTCGGTGCCGACCGGATGCGCCTCTGCGAAGCGCTCCCACGGGTTCTGCTGGGCCTGCTTGAGGCCGAGGCTGATGCGGCGCTTGTCCTCGTCGACCTCGAGCACGACGACTTCGACTTCCTGGCTGGTCGAGACGATCTTGCCCGGATGGACGTTCTTCTTGGTCCACGACATCTCGCTGACGTGGACGAGGCCCTCGATGCCGGGCTCCAGCTCGACGAACGCACCGTATTCGGTGATGTTCGTGACGCGGCCCGACAGCTTCGCGCCGACCGGGTACTTGGCGCCGGCGCCATCCCACGGATCGCTCTCGAGCTGCTTCATGCCGAGGCTGATGCGCTGCGTGTCGCGGTTGATGCGGATGATCTGCACCTTCACCGTGTCGCCGATGTTCAGCATCTCCGACGGGTGGCCGACGCGCTTGTAGCTGAGGTCGGTGACGTGGAGCAGGCCGTCGATGCCGCCGAGGTCGACGAACGCACCGTAGTCGGTGATGTTCTTGACGACGCCGTCGATGATCTGACCCTCGGCCAGGCTCTGGATCAGGCCCGAACGCTGCTCGGCGCGCGTCTCTTCGAGGACGGCGCGGCGCGACACGACGATGTTGCCGCGCTTGCGGTCCATCTTCAGGATCTGGAAGGGCTGGGGCAGGTCCATCAGCGGCGTGACGTCGCGCACGGGGCGGATATCGACCTGCGAACCCGGCAGGAACGCCACGGCGCCCGACAGGTCGACGGTGAAGCCGCCCTTGACGCGGCCGAAGATCACGCCCTCGACGCGGTTGCCCTGGCTGAACTCGAGCTCGAGCTTGTCCCAGGCGGCTTCGCGGCGGGCGCGGTCGCGCGACAGCATCGCTTCGCCATTGGCGTTCTCGACGCGGTCGACATAGACCTCGACTTCGTCACCGACCTTCAGCTCGGCCTTCTGGCCGGGGGCTGCGAACTCGCGCAGCGGCACGCGGCCTTCGCTCTTCAGGCCGACGTCGATGACGGCAAGGTCGTTCTCGATCGCGGTGACGGTGCCGTGGACGACACGGCCCTCGAAGCTGTCGGCACCGCCGAACATGTCGTCGAGCATCGCGGCGAAATCGTCGCGGGTGGGGTTGGTAGCCATGGGTTGGAGTGGATCCTCAGTGTTGACGTTTTCCGGCCAGCCGGTTGGATCCGGCGGTCTTTGGGCCAGAATGCCGTGGTGGCCGAATGCCGCTACGGCATCCGCGCGAGCGCATGAGCGGGAGGCGAAGGTCTCTCGATCGCGGTTACGATAGCGAAAGGGGCCGGTCGGTCATGCCGCAAGGCCGCTCCGCCGCCGAGCATATACTCGTCGGACGGTCGCGCGCCTAGCGCGGACCCGCCAAAAACGCAAGCGCGTGCCGCCGTTGCCGCGGCGGGGCGAGCCGCCTAGTTTCGCGGCATGACAATCGAACTTCCCTTCGAATGACGAACGGCGTCGACTGGCAGGCGCGCGTCGGCGACGCCTGGGCCGCCGAATGGCGGCGGACCGACCGAAGCTTTGCCGGGCTCGACCCGGCGCTGCTGGCGGCGGCGCTGGACGGGCTGGGCGAGGGTGCGCGCGTGCTTGACGTCGGGTGCGGGGCGGGGGCGACGTCGCTTGCGATCGCCGCGGCGCGGCCCGACGTGGCGGTGACGGGCGTCGACCTGTCCGCTGCGCTGGTCGCCGCGGCGGAGAAGCGGGGCGGGGGACGTGCCACGTTCCGGGTCGCCGATGCCGCCGCGATCGCGGAGGATGCGGCTTACGACCGGCTTGTCTCGCGCCACGGCGTCATGTTTTTCGACGATCCCGTCGCGGCGTTCGCGGCGCTGCGCCGGGTGACGGTGCCGGGCGGGCGGATCGTCTTCAGTTGCTTTCGAGCGCGTGCGCTCAACGGCTGGGCGACCGAGCCGGCGGCTGCGCTCGGGATCGATGCGGGCGGTGCCGACGGGCAGGCGGGCGGGCCGGGGCCATTCGCCTTTGCACTGGCGGGCGAGGTCGAGCGCGTCCTGACCGCTGCCGGCTGGCGCGATGCGCGCGCCGAGGCCGTCGATTACGACTATGTCGCGGGCGACGGTGCCGATGCGGTGGACGAGGCCGTCGCGCTGCTGCGCCGTATCGGTCCGGTTGCGCGCGCGATCGCCGACGCGCCGCGCGACCGGCAAGGCGAATTGATCGGACGGCTTGCGGCGCTTTGCGCGGCGAAGCGTTCCGGCACGCGCGTCGTCTTTCCCGCCGCCGCCTGGATCTGGACCGCCCGAAACGCCGAGGAGCCCGCATGACGATCATCGTCCACCATCTCGAAAACTCTCGGTCGCAGCGCGTGCTCTGGCTGCTCGAGGAACTTGGCATCCCCTATGAGGTGAAGCGCTATGAGCGGAACAAGGCGACGATGCTCGCGCCGCCCGAGCTTCGCCGCATTCATCCGCTTGGCAAGTCGCCGGTGATCGAGGATGGCGCGCCCGCAGGCGGCGACCGGGTGGTGGTCGCCGAAACCGGCGCGATCGTCGAATATCTGGTCGAGAAATGCGACGGCCGCCTCGGCACCCCGGCGCGGCGCGAGGACGTGCTGCGCTACCGCTTCTTCCTCCATTATGCGGAGGGGTCGGCGATGCCGCCGCTGCTCGTCAAGCTGGTGCTGAGCAAGGTGCCAGTGCTGGGCAAGGCGGCGATGAAGCGCATCCAGCCGATGATCAACGTGCATCTCGACTATATCGAGAGCGAACTTGCGACTCGGCCGTGGTTTGCGGGCGATGCCTTCACCGCCGCCGACGTGATGATGAGTTTCCCGCTGGAGGCGGCGAAGAGCCGCGGCGGGCTGGATGCGAGCCGGCCCGCGACGATCGCTTGGCTGGAGCGGATCCACTCGCGCCCGGCCTATCAGACTGCGCTGGCGAAGGGCGGGCCCTACGCCTATGCCTGAGGCCTATTCCCCGTAACCGCGCTCGATCGAATCGAGGATGCGCGCGCCGGCCATGAACACCGCGAGCGGGCAGACCGCGAACAGGAGCTTGCCGCCGAAGCCAGGATAGTCGTGCAGGTAATGCATGCCGCGCTCCACGGCCCCGGTGCCGAGGCCGTAGATGACGACGAAGGCTTCGAACTTCGTCTTGATGACGAACAACCGGGATAGGCTCTGCCACATGGCAAAGCGTTACGCAAAATGCGTACCAGACCCGAAAAACCGCCGTTTCGGCGTTACCGGACAGGGTTAACTGTCAAGTAACTCGACAAGGTCGAGCGCCTCCAGCAGCGCGCGCCGCGCTGCCTCGACCTGCTCGATCAGTGTCGGATCGCCGATATCGTCGGCGCCGATCGCCTCGGGCCAGTGCGCTTCGACCACCGCCGCGAGCCGGTCGAGCTTGGTCTCGTCGACGAGGAAACGCGGGTCGACCGCGCTCGGGTCGGCGACGACGCGCAGGCGTAGACAGGCGGGGCCGCCGCCGTTCGCCATCGACTGGCGCACATCAACCACCTCGACCCGCCGGATCGCGCCGTTGCCGGCAAGATGGTCCTGAAGCCAGCCCCAGACGGCGGTATTGTTGCGCGCCTCGGTGGGCACGATCAGCGTCGGCAGCCCGTCGGGCGGCGTCACGAGCTGTGCGTTGAAAAGGTAGGAGGTGATCGCGTCGCCGAGGCTGACGCGGTCGGCGGGCACCTCGACGATCTCGACCTCAGGCATCAGGCGGTTGAGGTCGGCGTAGAAGCCCGCCTTGTCGGCGAAGGCGTGTTCGTGCGCGAACAACACGCGCTCGTTCGCGACCGCCACCACGTCGTTGTGGAACGCGCCGGCGGCGATCGCCTCGACCGATTGCTGGACGAACAGCGTCTTCGCCGGATCGAGGCCGTGCGCGCGCGCGACGGCCTCGCTCGCCTCGCGATGCTGGCGCGCGGGGAAGGGACCGCCCGAGACGCCGTAGACGAAGACCTCGACCCCCGCCTCGCCGTGGCGTGGGCAGAGCCGCATGTGGTTCGCTGCGCCCTCGTCGCCGAACGGCGCGGGCACGGGGCCGTGGACCGCGAAGGCATCGTGCGCGAAGGCGAGGCGAAGCTGCGCGAGCGTACCGGGCCACTCGTGGCTGCGATGCGGCATCGTCACGAGGTTGGCGACCGACAGGTGGCAGCGCCCGTCCGTGGTGTCGGGCGCGGGCGAGACGGTGGCGGCATTGGCCGCCCACATCGCCGAGGCGGACAGCGCCTGCGCCTTCAGATGCGGGGCGGCGGCCTCGAAGTCGGTCGACAGGCTCGCCAGCCAGCGCCGGTCGGGGCGCGCGTGCGGCAGGAGGATGCCCTGTGTCAGGCCCAGCCGGATATTCGCGCGCATCTTGGCAATGCCCTGAAGCGCCGCCGCGCGCGGCTGCGACACCGCGCCGGCATTGCGCGTGGCGGCGAGGTTGCCGGGGCTGAGGCCGGCATAATTGTGGCTGGGGCCGATCAGCCCGTCGAAGTTGATTTCCACCGACGCCATCTCAGCGCTCCACATGCAGGACGGTCGCGCCCGCCTCGATCCCGAGCAGCCCGGCGCACGCAGGGTCGAGCGTCACGCCGCCCTCGCTCGTCCCCACCCGGCCGAACGCGCAGCGGAACTCGGCAAGCCGGCCGGTCGCGACCAGCTTCGAGTCCCCCTCATCGGCGAGCGCGGCGAGGGGGGCCGAGGTCGCCTCGCGGATGCTCTTCACCGAGTCGGTGCGAGCGGTCATCGTCGGGCCGCCGTCGAAGATGTCGACATAGCCGTCATGCGCGAACCCCTCGCCCTCCAGCATCCGCATCGCCGCGCGGCCGCTGGGGTGCGGCAGGCCGATCGCCGCGCGCGCGGTTTCGGACAGCATCGCGATATAGATGGGATGCTTGGGCATCAGGTCGGCGATGAACTGGTTGCCGTGGGTCGCGTTGAACTCGTCCGCGGCCTGGAAATTCATCCCGAAGAAGCGGCCTGCGACCCCGTCCCAGAAGGGCGAGCCGCCCGCCTCGTCGATCACCCCGCGAAGCTCGGCAAGGATGCGGTCCGCGAAGCGCGCGCGGTGCGCGGCGATGAACAGGTAGCGGCTGCGCGCGAGCAGCATGCCGAGGCCCCCGGCGCGCTCGCCCGGATGCAGGAACAGCCCGCCGACCTCGCTCGCCCCCTCGAGGTCGTTGACGAGGTTGAGCGTTTCGGAGCGGAAAGTGCGGCCGAGTTCCTCGCTGCGCTTGGTAATCGTGCCGATGCGATAGCTGTAGAAGGGCCAGCGTTGCCCAACCTGCGTGAAGATCTGGCAGGTGCCGCGGACCTCGCCCGTCTCCGCGTTTTCGAGGACGAGGACGTAGAGGTCGTCGCGCACCGCGTCTTCGGTCCGCCCGAACGCCTCGTGGCTGCGCTCCAGCTTCGCCTTCAGCGCGGGCTTGTCGGGGGGCAGGTTGGTGAAGCCGCCACCGGTCAGCTTCGCCATTTCGTAGAGCGGCTGGAGGTCCTCGTCGCGGGCGGCGCGGATGCGGAAGGTCATGGGCGACCCTTCTCGGCGATGCGCAGGATCGTCAGCGCCGACAGGGCGGCGCGCTCGGGCAGGCTTTCGGGAATGAGGAACTCCTCTGGCGAATGGATGGCGCCGCCCCGGGCGCCCATGGTGTCGACGACGGGGACGCCGCACGCCGCGATGTTGTTGCCGTCACAGACGCCGCCCGAAAATTGCCACGCGATCGGCACGCCGAGATCGGCGCCGGCCTGCTTGACGAGGCCGAACAGCTGATCGGCGCCGGCATCGAGGGGCTTGGGCGGGCGGTTGAAACTGCCGTGCAGATCGATGCGGACATCGTGGCTCGCGGCAACCTTTGCGATGGCAAGGTTGAGCGCGGCCTGTGCCGCCTTGATCGCGGCGGTATCGCGCGGGCGGAAATTGACGCGCAGCACCGCGTGATCGGGAACGACGTTGTTTGGCCCGCCGCCGTCGATGCGGGCGGGATTGACGCTCAGCCCCCCTCGGCCCGCCTTCGCCAGCCGCAGCGCGAGGTCGGCGGCGGCGACGATGGCGTTGCGCCCCTCCTGCGGATTGCGGCCGGCATGCGCGCTGCGGCCGGTGACGACCAGCGCGAAATTGCCCGTGCCGCCGCGCGGTCCCGCCAGCGTCCCGTCGGCCAGCGCAGGTTCGTAGGTCAGCGCCGCGACCTTGCCCCGCGCCGCGTGCGCCAGCAGCGCGGCGGAGGCGAAGCTGCCGGTTTCCTCGTCGGAGTTGATGACGACTTCATAGCCGATGCGGGGGGCAAGCGGGCTCGCCTCGACCGCTTTCAGCGCGGCGAGCATCAGCGACAGCCCGCCCTTCATGTCCGCCGATCCCGGCGCATTGATCGCGCCGTCGTCGCGGACGGTCAGCGACTGGAACGGATGGTCGGCGGGATAGACGGTGTCCATGTGGCCGGTGAACAGCATCTGGACGGGCGCATCGGGCCGGACGGTCAGGTGCAGGTGCCGGCCATGATCGATACCCACGACGCGGCCATCGGGCTCCACCGCCTCCACGGCCGCGGGCTCGACCATTTTGATCTTACCGGGCAGCGCGGCGAAGGCGTCGGCCAGCACGCCGCCCATCGCCGCCACGCCAGCGAGGTTGCGCGTGCCCGAATTGATCGCGCACCACGCCTCCACCTGTTCGCGCATCGGGGCGTCCGCGACGTGCTCGACGGCCGCGCGTTCCACCGGGGTCAGTCTCTCCATGCCCGGCTGGTAGCGCGGGGGAAGCGCGGCGTCACCCCCGCCCGCGGGTTCGCTGGAAAGCGACGCGGCGCTCTGCTAGCCAGACACGCAATGGCCACCGACCTCGACGATCCGCTCGACAATCCGCCCATCGGCATCCTCGATGCGCCCTTCGACAGTGCGCTTTCCGAGCGTTACCTCGTCTATGCGATGTCGACGATCACCGCGCGGTCGCTGCCCGACGTGCGCGACGGGTTGAAGCCGGTGCATCGCCGCCTCCTGTGGGCGATGCGGCTGCTCAAGCTCGATCCGGCCAGCGGGTACAAGAAGTGTGCGCGCGTCGTCGGCGACGTGATCGGCAAATACCATCCGCATGGCGACCAGTCGGTCTATGACGCGATGGTCCGCCTCGCCCAGACGTTCGCGCTTCGCTATCCGCTGGTCGATGGGCAGGGCAATTTCGGCAACATCGACGGCGATAATGCCGCGGCCTATCGCTACACCGAGGCGCGGCTGACGCAGGTCGCGATCGATCTGATGGCGGGGCTGGACGAGGACGCGGTCGAATATCGCCCGACCTATAATGGCGAGGAGCAGGAGCCCGAGCTGTTCCCCGGCCTGTTTCCCAATTTGCTCGCCAACGGCGCCAGCGGCATCGCGGTCGGCATGGCGACGAGCATCCCGCCGCACAATGCCGCCGAGCTGATCGATGCGGCGATCATGCTGATCGAGCAGCCGGAGGCGGACGACGCGGCGATCCTTCAGCACGTCACCGGCCCCGATTTTCCCACCGGCGGCATCGTCGTCGACAGCCCCGCCGCGATCGCCGAAAGCTATGCCACCGGACGCGGCGGGTTTCGCGTCCGTGCGCGCTACACGATCGAGCGCGAGAAGGGCGGTGGCTGGCAGGTCGTCGTCACCGAAATCCCGTACGGCGTGCAGAAGGGCAAGCTGATCGAGGCGATCGCCGCGCTCATCAACGACAGGAAGTTTCCGATCCTGGCGGACGTGCGTGACGAATCGGACGCAGAGATCCGCATCGTCCTCGAACCGCGCTCGCGCACCGTCGATGCGGCGACGCTGATGGACGGGCTGTTCCGGCTGACCGACCTAGAGACGCGCGTGCCGCTCAACCTCAACGTGCTCGACCATCAGCGCACACCGCGGGTGATGAGCCTGCGCGAGGCGCTGTCGGCATGGGTCGACCACCAGTTCGTCGTGCTCCGCCGCCGCTCGCAGCACCGGCTGGACAAGATCGCCGACCGCATCGAGCTCCTGAATGGCTACATCATCGCGTTCCTCAATCTCGACCGGGTGATCGAGATCATCAGGACCGAGGACGAGCCCAAGGCTGTGATGATCGCCGAGTTCGAGCTGACCGACCGGCAGGCCGAGGCGATCCTCAACATGCGCCTGCGGTCCTTGCGCCGGCTGGAGGAAATGGAGCTGCGGCGCGAGCGCGATACGCTCGACAAGGAGCAGGCGGACCTGACCGCGCTGCTCGCCAGCGAGGGCAAGCAGCGCACCCGGCTGAAGCGCGACCTCAAGAAGATCGGCGAGCGCTACGGGCGCGAGACCGCGCTCGGCGCTCGGCGCACGACGATCGAGGAAGCCGCCCCCGCGCGCGAAATCCCGCTGGAGGCGATGATCGAGCGCGAGCCGGTGACCGTGATCGTGTCGCAGCGTGGCTGGATCCGCGCGATGAAGGGGCATGTCGACCTCGCTTCCACCGAGGCGATGAAGTTCCGCGAGGGCGACGGCGCGCGCTTTGCCTTTCACGCGCAGACGACCGACAAGCTGATCGTCGCGACCGAAAGCGGGCGTTTCTTCACATTGGGCGCCGACAAGCTGCCCGGCGGGCGCGGTTTCGGCGAGCCCTTGAGCCTGATGATCGACCTCGACGGCGGCGGCGCGATCGTGTCGGTCGCCAAGGCGGGCGGCGTGGATGCGAAGCTGCTGGTCGCCGCCAGCGACGGCCGTGGCTTCGTCGTGCGCGAGAGCGACGTGCTTGCCGAGACGCGCAAGGGCAAGCAGATCGTCAGCCCGCGCACCGGCGCCAAGCTCAAGGTCGTTCGCCGCGTGTCGCCGGGGGACGATTACGTCGCCGCCTCGGGCGACAACCGCAAGCTGTGCGTCTTTCCCTTGAGCGAGGTGGCCGAGATGTCGCGCGGGCAGGGTGTCCAGCTCCAGCGGTTCCGGGAGGGCGGGCTGGCCGACGTGCGCACCTTCCGATTCGCCGACGGCTTGTCCTGGGCGATGGGCGGCGAGGCGGGGCGGACCCGGACCGAGGCGGACATGCAGCCATGGCGGGCGGCGCGCGGCGCGGCGGGGCGGACGCCGCCCACCGGCTTCCCCCGCAACAACCGCTTCGACTGAGTGAACGTTATCGAACCGGTTCACCCCAAGGCATCAGCGGAGTTCAACGCCTCTTAACGACTTGGGGTCTAACCCGGTCGTCGATGTATCCGGTCGAAGCCTTGACCTTCCCCGAATCGCTCGGCCGCTGGCTGGGCGAGGTGGACCCGCATTCGCACGGGCCGCAGGCGAGTGCGCTGCTGCTCGAGATGCTGCCGATCCCGGCGGCGATCCTGACGCTGGGCAAGGGGGGGCTGGCGTTCGAAGCGGTGAACAGCAGTTTCCGCGGTGCCGGCCTCGGTGTCGTGGCAGACCAGTCGCCGCTGGTGCGGCTGCTCGGCGCGCGCGTCCTCACGTTCCTGGCCGGGGAGACCCGGGCGGAGGAGTTCGACTGGCAGTTCGGCGACCATGTCGATTGCCGCTATTTCCGCGTCCGCCTGTCGCGCCCGCCCGTCCAGGGGATCGAGCATCGCTGCCTGCTGACGCTGCTCGACCGTACCGGCCAGTACCGGACCGAGGACAGTCTTCGGCGTGAGATGATGACCGACAGCCTGACCGGGCTGCCCAATCGCGCGGGCTTCACCGATCAGCTGGAGGCCGCGATCGAGGAGCGGGGCCGCGAGAGCTATGCCGTGCTCGCGGTCAATCTGGACCGGTTCAGCCGGGTCAACGCCTGCATGGGCGGCCTGGCGGGCGACGAATTGCTCATCTCGGTCGCGCGGCGTTTGAAGGGGGCGCTTCGCGCGCGCGACGTGATCGCGCGGACGGGCGGCGACGAGTTCGCGATCCTGATGACGATCGACGAGGGGCCGAACGAGGTCCTTCACCTGGCGCGGCGGATCGAGGATTCGCTTGCGACGCCGTTCCGCCTGTCGGATTTCGAGATTCGCGTCGACTGCTCGATCGGCATCGCACTCGCCGACGACGACAAGAACGATGCCGAGGAAATCGTCCGCCACGCGCAGTTCGCGGTGAAGCGGTCGAAGAAGTCGGGCCGCACCGAAATCTATCAGACCCGCGCCTTCGACGCCGCGCGTCGCCAGTTCGGGATCGAGACCGAATTGCGCCGGGCGATCGATGCCGGCACGCTCGAACTCTACATGCAGCCGATCTGCGATCTCGCGACCGGCCGCGTCACCTCGTTCGAGGCGCTGTCGCGCTGGACGAACGAGCGCGGGCAGGCGATCTCGCCCGTCGACTTCATTCCCGTGGCGGAGGAAGCGGGGCTGATCGTGCCGCTCGGCCGCTGGGCGATCAATCAGGCGGCGCGGACGCTCGCGGCATGGGACGCGGCGCGCGGCGGCAATTGCGGCGTCAACGTCGCGGTCAACCTGTCTGCGATCCAGTTGCAGCGCGACAATGTCGCCGCGGTGGTCGAACAGGCGCTGTCGGACCACCGTCTCGACGGTCGGCGGTTGACGCTGGAGCTGACCGAAAGCGCGATCGTCGCCGATCCCGACGGCGTGTCGCTGGCGATCCGGGCGCTCAAGGACCTCGGCACGACGCTGGCAATGGACGATTTCGGCACGGGCTATTCGAACCTCGCGTACCTCCAGCGGTTGCCGATCGACGTGCTCAAGATCGATCGGAGTTTCGTGTCGGGCATGCTCGCCGATCGGGACAAGGTGGCGATCGTTCGCGCGATCCTCGGCCTTGCCCAGGCGCTGGGCATGCAGACGACCGCGGAGGGGATCGAGACGCCCGAACTGGCGCAGACGCTGGCCGCGCTCGGTTGTGGCTATGGGCAGGGCTATCTCTATTCGAAGCCGCTGCCCGCCGATCAGGCGCTTCGGCTGCTTTCCTCGCTCAACGCCTGATCCACCGCCTCGGCGGTCAGCGCGGTCAGCCGGGCCTCGCCGGGAAAGCCCTCGGCGATCCAGCGATCCTCGATCCACTTGAGCGTCGCGGCGACCAGCGGTCCCTTGCGCACCCCCTGCGCCACCAGCACGCCGCCCGACAGCGGGAAGCGCGGCGGCGTCCACTCGCGGATCGACTCGATCGATCGGCCGGCGAGCAGCAGGCGGTCGATCGCCTGTCCGGGGCCAATGCGATAGGCGAGGGCGCGGGCATCACCCTTGGCCGGAAGCACCGCGCTCTCCAGCCGCTTGCGCTGTGCGTTCGACAGGCGAAGCCGCGCGCCGATCTCGGTCGCGACCGCCGGGTCGGGGGGGATCAGCGCGGCAAGGCGGCGCATGGCATGGGGGGCGACGCCGGCATGCGCTTCCGCCGTCGCGAGGTCGGCAAGCCGGGCAGCGCCATCGGCTGTCACTTCCGGCAGGACCGGCGCAAAGATGCTGCGATCGACCATCAGCGCGACGACCGCCACGGCATCGCGCGCGACCAGCAGCTTCAAAAGCTCGTCGGCGATCCGCTCGCGCGACAGCGCCATCAGGTCGCGTGCGCGGGCGGTACAGGCGGCCAGCCCCTCGGCATCCGGCGCATCGCCGAACCGCGCGAGGAAGCGGAAGAAGCGCAGGATGCGCAGGTGATCCTCCGCGATGCGGCGGAGGGGATCGCCGATGAAGCGTACGCGGCGGTCGGCCAGGTCTTCGAGGCCGCCGAAATAGTCGAACAGCTCGCCGGTCACCGGATCGGCGTAGAGTGCGTTTATCGTGAAGTCGCGCCGCGCGGCATCCTCGTACCAGTCGCCGCTGAACGCCACGGTTGCATGCCGGCCATCGGTCGACACGTCGCGGCGGAGTGTCGTTACCTCGACCGGGCCGCCGGGGAGCACCGCGGTGATGGTACCGTGCGCGATGCCGGTGGGCACCGCGCGGATGCCCGCGGCCTCAAGCCGGCGCACGACTTCTTCGGGCCGGTGCCGCGTCGCGACGTCGAGGTCGGCAACGGGCAGGCCGAGCAGCGTGTCGCGCACCGCGCCGCCGACGACGCGCGTGTCGTCGGGGCCGAGTGCCTCGATCAGCGCGGCGAACCCTTCACGCGCCGCCCAGGGGGTATCGGCGGGGTTCAGAGTTGCCATCGGTCCAGCCGGCGCGAGAGGTTGACGAGCATCGCGGCGGTGGCGCCCCAGATGCGGTGACCCTGCCAGTTGATCTCCATCACCCGCCGCGTCCGCCCGCGCCAGTCCATGTCGCGCCATTCGCGGCTGGCGGGATCGAGCAGGAAGGCGAGCGGCGGCTCGAAGATCGCCGCCACCTCGCCCGGTTGCGGGCGCAGCGGCAGGTCGGGGGGCACGACCGCCAGCACCGGCGTCACTTGGAACCCCGTGATCGTGCGATAGGGATCGGCGACGCCCACGACCTCGGCGGCATGGCGGGGCAGGGCAACTTCCTCCTCCGCCTCGCGCAGCGCAGCGGCGATCGCGTCGGCATCACCGGGATCGATTCGGCCGCCGGGGAAGGCGACCTGGCCCGCATGGCGCGACAGGCTGTCGGTGCGGCGGGTCAAGAGCACGCCGGGTTCGGGCCGATCGGTGATCGCGATCAGAACGGCAGCGGGCATCGGGTCGCCGCCGGGGTCAAGGTCGGCGGCGCCGAGCGCGGCGTCGCCGGGGATCGGCGGCTCGCCATCGGCCGGCGCGCGGGCCATCGCCGCGGCCAGCCGCTCGGCCAGCGTCACGCCGCGACCGCGCCGTCGCCGGCGTTCACGGCAAAGAAGCTGCCGTCGCTCCAGACACCGGGCGGCGTGCCGTTCGCCAGCGCGATCTCGACCAGCTCGTAATAGACCGTCCGTGCGACCAGCGCCTCCAGCCCCCCGCGAACGAGGAGATAGGGGCGGGGCCCTTCCGGCCCGTCGGTGAAGCGCAGCGGATGGTTGGGGCCGGCGGTGACGAGATCGCCGGTGTTGAGCCGGAACGCGATCCGCATCGCCTCGCCCGACCCTTCCGCCTTCATCTCGACCGCGACGAAGGGCGCGTCCTCGACCTCGATGTCGAGCTTCTCCACGGGCGTGACGAGGACGTAGTTTCCCTCTGGCTCGCGGCGCAGGATCGTCGAGAACAGGCGCACCATTTCCTGGCGCGAAATCGGGCTGCCCTGATGCGTCCAGCTGCCGTCGCGGGCGATGCGCATCTCGCTGTCGCCGCAATGCGCGGGGTTCCACTTGTCGACGGGCGGCAGCTTGTCCGCCTCCGCCAGGCGAGCAATGTCGGCGAGGGAGAGGCTGGCGAGATCGGGGGGCGGCGACATGGGCATGGTTCAGACGGCAATGGGTCGCGCGCGCGCGATTGGCAAGCCGGATCGCGCCGAAACGGGATCGGTGTATACTTCGACAAATACACCCGGCCCGCGCTATGCAGGTTGTCCGACTCGCGTGATTTCCGGGGGATGACGCCAAGTGACCGTTCTCGATCTCGACGCTTTCCTGCCCTATCGCCTCTCGCTCGCGTCCAACACGGTGTCGAGCGCGATCGCCACCATCTATCAGTCGATGTTCGGCCTGCGCGTGCCCGAATGGCGGCTCGTCTGCGTATTGGCCGAGGGGAAGGGCATGACGCAGCAGGCACTTGGCGTGCGGACGCAGATGGACAAGGTGACCGTCAGCCGCGCGGCGATCGCGCTGGCAGAGCGCGGCCTGGTCGCGCGGGTGCCCAATCCGGGCGACCAGCGCAGCCGCGTCCTCAACCTTACCGATTCGGGGCGGGAGCTCTATGCCGCGGTCGCGCCCAAGGCGCTGGAAATGGAGCGGGCGCTGTTCGCGGGGTTCAGCGATGCCGAGCGCGCGCAGCTTCGCGACATGCTGATCCGCGTCGAGCAGGCGGTGTCGGCGATCGCGCCGGCGGCGATGGCGGAGGGGGCGAGCCTGTCCGTCTGACCGGCTTGATCGCGGGCGCGGGGCGTGCTCCAAGTCGTCGGGCCTCCCCAGGCGTCGATGATTCATTGCCGAGGAGCCGACCCCTGTGACCGTCATGACTTCGCGTGCCGCCCTGTCGGTGGCCGAACCGCTCGCCCGTTTCATCGAGGACCGGGTGCTGCCGGGGCTGGAAATCGCGCCCGAGGCGTTCTGGGCCGGCGCGGCGGCGATCTTCGAGCGGTTCGTGCCCGACAATCGCGCGCTCCTCGACACGCGCGACGAGATGCAGGCGCGGCTGGATACCTGGCATGCCGACCATGCGGGCCGGCCGATCGTTCCGGCCGACTATCAGGCGTTCCTGCGCGAGATCGGCTATCTCGTCCCCGAACCCGGTGACTTCACGATCGGCACCGAGAATGTGGATGCAGAGGTGGCGACGCTTGCCGGGCCGCAGCTCGTCGTGCCGGTCCTCAACGCGCGTTTCCTGCTCAACGCCGCCAATGCGCGCTGGGGAAGCCTGTACGACGCGCTTTACGGCACCGACGCGCTGCCGGGCGAGGCACGGCCCGGCGGCTATGACGCCGAACGCGGGGCACAGGTCGTCGCGGCGGCAAAGGCGTTCCTCGACCGCGCGGTGCCGCTGGCGGGCAAAAGCTGGGCCGAACACACAGAAGGCGCGCTGATCCTCGCCGATCCGTCGCAGTTCGTCGGGCAGAACGGTGCGAACCTGCTGTTCCGCCACCACGGCCTGCATATCGAGGTGGTGATCGACCGCAGCCACCCGGTCGGCCGCGACGACCCGGCGGGGATCGCCGACGTGATCCTCGAATCGGCGCTGACGACGATCGTCGACCTCGAGGATTCGGTCGCGGCGGTGGATGCGGAGGACAAGGTCGCCGCCTATGCCAACTGGCTGGGGCTGATGAGCGGCGACCTCAAGGAGACGTTCGACAAGGCCGGGCGCACCGTCACCCGCTCGTTGAATCCGGACCGCGAGTATCTCGTCGGCGACCAGCCGATGACGCTGCCGGGGCGCAGCCTGCTCTTCGTACGCAATGTCGGCCACCTGATGACGACGCCCGCCGTGCACCTAAGCGACGGGACCGAGGCGCCCGAGGGGATACTCGACGCGATCGTCACCAGCCTGATCGGCCTCTACGACCTGCGCGGGCTCGGCCGCTTTCGCAACAGCCGCGCGGGTTCGATCTACATCGTGAAGCCCAAGATGCACGGGCCGGACGAGGCGGCGTTCACCGACCGCCTGTTCGATGCGGTGGAGGATATGCTCGGTCTTGCCCGCCACACGATCAAGGTTGGCGTGATGGACGAGGAGCGGCGGACCTCCGCCAATCTCGCCGCCTGCATCCATGCGGTGCGGGACCGGATCGTCTTCATCAACACCGGCTTCCTCGACCGCACCGGCGACGAAATCCATACCGCGATGGCGGGCGGCGCGGTGATCCCCAAGGGCGAGATGAAGGGGAGCGCGTGGATCAAGGCGTATGAGGATCGCAACGTCCTGATCGGGCTTCGCCACGGGCTCGGCGGGCGGGCGCAG
>CAJYLT010000059.1 GCA_913775795.1 uncultured Sphingomonas sp.
CGGCCAGCCGACCGGCACGCAGCGCGTCGAACTCGGCGCGATAGTCGGTCGAGAAGAAGACGTTGTGCCGCGCCAGCGGAAAGCCGGTGCAGGCCGCGTTGGCCGTCCACACCATCGCGCTCAGCGAGCGGCGGCGCGGGCCGACGCGTGAAGAAACGCGCGATGCGGCGCGCCCGAATGCGCCGGCGCCGATCGCGGCCGGGTCGGCAGCGCAGACGATACGCGGCGCCTCGATCACCTCGCCGCTTTCAAGCGTCACGCCCGCGGCGCGGCCGTGCTCGACCCGGATTTCGGCCACGCGTTCGCCATATCGCCGCGTCACGCCCATCCGTTCGCACAGGGTCGAGAGCGCCGCGGCGAGCCGGTGCATCCCGCCATCGACCAGCCACACCCCGCTCGCCTCGACATGCGCGATCAGCATCAGCGTGGCGGGCGCGGCAAAGGGCGAGGAACCGCAATAGGTGGCGTAGCGCCCGAACAACTGCTGCAACCGCGGATCGGCGAAATAGCCGCGGAGCGCGCTCCACATCGAAGTATACGCACGCAGGTTCATGTAATCGGGCAGCCCGCGCAGCCCCATCCGCCAGCCGAGCGTCAGCGGATCGGGCTTGGGCGCGCGCAGGAACGGCGCGTCGCAGGCTTCGAACAACCGCTTCGCCTCGGCCCGGAACGCGCGATAGCCGCGGGCCTCGGCCGCGCCCGCGAACTCGCCGATCGCCGCTTCGCTCGCCGCCGAATCGGCGAACAGGTCGAGCCGCGCCTCGCCCCAGGCGTGGCGGGCCAGCGTCGTTGCCGGCCGCATCGTCACGAAATCGGCCAGGCGCTGGCCACAATCGGCGAACACCCCCTCGATCACGTCGCGCATCGTGAAGACGGTAGGCCCGCCGTCGATCGCCCGCCGGCCGACCGGAATCGCACGCAGCTTGCCCCCAGGCCCTGGCTGCGCCTCGATCAGCGTCACGGCATGCCCGCGCGCGGCGAGCAGTGCGGCGGCGACCATGCCGCCGACCCCGGCCCCGATGACGATCACGCGCGCGTCGGCCATTCCGCCGCTCCTCTCGTTGACGACGACGCTAACACGTGTCCACATTGCTTGACATATGAAATCGTCTAGCAGCCTGCATGAGCGATGGATCGCGTGGCGTAACGCGATGATCGGGTCGCCGCGATTCCAGCGGTTCGCGGCGCGATCGCCGTTCATGCGCCCGGTCGCCCGCCGGCGCGCGCGGGCGCTGTTCGATCTGGTCGCGGGCTTCACCTACTCGCAGGCGCTCGCGGCCTGCGTCGAAACCCGCCTACTCGAGCATCTGCGCGAAACGCCCCAACGTGCGAACGAGCTTGCCACGAAAATCGACTTGCCGATCGAGGTGACCGAGCGACTGCTGCGCGCCGCCGCCGGGCTCGACTTCGTCGAACGGCTGGGTGACCGCTGGGCCTTGGGGAGCGAGGGCGCGGCGCTGCTCGGCAATCCGGGCATTGCCGAGCTGGTGGCGCATCACCGCCTGCTCTACGCTGACCTCGCCGATCCGCTGGCGCTGCTCAGGCGCGGCGGCGGGGGCGGCGCGCTGTCGGCGCACTGGCATTACGCCGAATCGTCGGGCACCGGCGATGCCGATGCGGTCGCGCCCTATTCGGCGCTGATGGCCGCGTCGCAGCCGATGGTCGCCGCCCAGGCGCTCGCCGCCTATCGCTTCGACCGGCATGCGCGCATCCTCGACATCGGCGGCGGCGAAGGCGCGTTCCTGGCAGCCGTCGCACAGGCGGTGCCCGAGCTTCAGCGCGGCCTGTTCGACCTGCCCGCGGTCGGCGATCGCGCGCGGGCGCGACTCGGGGCGGGCGTGACGATCCATGGCGGCGATTTCCTGCGCGACGCGCTTCCGACCGGCTACGACCTCATCACCCTGATCCGCGTGCTGCACGATCACGACGATGCGCCCGCGATGACGCTACTGCGCGCGATCCGCGCCGCCCTGCCCCTGGGCGGCGCGCTGTTGATCGCCGAGCCGATGGCGGACACCGCCGGCGCGCGAGGCGTCGGCAGCTATTTCGAGCTATACCTGCTCGCCATGGGATCGGGCCGCCCCCGCTCGATTGCCGAAATCGGCGACATGTTGGGCGCGGCCGGCTTTCGCCGCATCCGCCGCCTGCACACCCACCTGCCCTTGATGGCAAGCGCAATCATCGCGCAGGCGTAACAAATGGCTGTCCACATTAATTGACATTCATAATCGTCAGCGTAGGATGACGGTTACACGGTGAGCTATCTTGCGATGCCGGGTAGGGGATGGATCGTATGGACGCGATCGCGGTCATACTGGAGGCACCGGAGGCGCTGTCGCTGCGCGCGCTCCCCCTCGTCCCCATCGGCCCCGCCGACGTCCGCGTAGCGATCGAGTGGAGCGGCATTTCCTCCGGCACCGAGAAGCTTCTCTGGGCGGGCCGGATGCCGAGCTTTCCCGGCATGGGCTATCCGCTGGTGCCCGGCTACGAGTCGGTCGGCCGGATCGTCGATGCCGGCAGCGACGCCCGGGCGCGGATCGGCGAGTGGGTGTTCGTCCCCGGCGCCAATTGCTTCCAGAGCGCACGCGGGCTGTTCGGTGGCTCGGCCTCGACCGTCGTCATGCCCGCCGCCCGCGCGATCCCGATCCGCGAGACGCTGGGCCGCGACGGCATCCTCCTCGCGCTCGCCGCGACCGCCTTCCATGCGATCGAGGTGGGCGGCGTGCCCGAACTCGTGATCGGCCACGGTATCCTTGGCCGGCTGATCGCGCGCATCGCGATCGCCAGCGGCGGCACCGCGCCGACGGTCTGGGAAACCGATGCCGGTCGACGGGACGCCTTCGACTACCAGGTGATCGACCCCGCCGCCGACGACCGCCGCGACTATGCCGCGATCTGCGACGCCAGCGGCGCGAACGACGTCCTCGACCTCGCCTTCAGCCGGATCGCGAAGCGCGGCAGCGTGACGCTGGCGGGCTTCTACGACCGCCTCGCCTTCGCGTTCCCGCCCGCCTTCATGCGCGAGGCACGGCTCAACATCTCGGCCGAGTTCACGCCCGCCGATGTCGAGGGCGTGCTGGCGCTGATCGATGCGGGCCTGCTCGACCTGTCGGGGCTCATCACCCACGCGCGCCCCGCCGCCGACGCCGCCGACGCGTATCCGCAGGCCTTCACCGACACCGCGTGCCTGAAAATGGTGCTCGACTGGAGAACGATATGAGCATGTTCGACCCCGGCGAGCTGCGCGAGGAAGCCTCGTTCGAGCCCGATCCCGTGCCCACCGGCCCGGTGACCAAGGAAACGCAGATCATCGCGATCTACGGCAAGGGCGGCAGCGGCAAGTCGTTCGCGCTCGCCAATCTCAGCTACATGATGGCGCAGCAGGGCAAGCGCGTGCTCCTGATCGGCTGCGATCCCAAGAGCGATACGACCAGCCTTCTCTTCGGCGGCCGCTCGACCCCGACGATAATCGAAACCTCCGCGGCGAAGAAGCTGGCGGGTGAGGAAGTCGGCATCGAGGACGTCTGCTTCCAGCGCGACGGCGTGTTCGCGATGGAACTGGGTGGGCCGGAGGTGGGCCGCGGTTGCGGCGGGCGCGGCATCATCCACGGGTTCGAGACGCTGGAGAAGCTGGGCTTCCACGAATGGGGCTTCGACTATGTCCTGCTCGATTTCCTGGGCGACGTGGTCTGCGGCGGGTTCGGCCTGCCGATCGCGCGCGACATGTGCCAGAAGGTGATCGTCGTCGCCTCGAACGACCTGCAATCGCTCTACGTCGCCAACAACGTCTGCAAGGCGGTGGAGTATTTCCGGCGGCTGGGCGGCAATGTCGGTGTCGCCGGCATGATCCTCAACAAGGACGACGGCACGGGCGAAGCCAATGCCTTTGCGGAGGCGGTGGGCATCCCCGTCCTGACCGCGATCCCGGCGAACGAGGATATCCGCAAGAAGAGCGCGAACTACCAGATCATCGGCAAGCCCGGCGGCGAATGGGCGTCCTTGTTCGAGGAACTGGCGATCAACGTCGCCGAAGCGCCGCCGCTGCGCCCCGCCCCGCTCGACCAGGACGGGTTGCTCGGCCTGTTCAGTGCCGAGGTGACGGGCGCCGACTTCGCGCTGAAGCCCGCGACACAGGCCGACATGCGCGGTGCCGAATGGGTGGCAAAACCCAGCCTCGAAGTCGTGTACGACCGGGCCTGATCGGTGGACGGCGACGCCCCTCCCCGCGACCGCGACCGGATCGACCTTGGCGAAGGCGGCTGCAGCTCGCGCGAGACGCTGCGCGAGGCGGCGACCGCGGCGGGGAAGGCCGAGATCCTCGACCGCTACGCCGCCGACTATCCCAAGGGACCGCACGATCAGCCGCAATCCATGTGCCCGGCGTTCGGATCGCTGCGCGTGGGCCTGCGCATGCGGCGGACGGCGACGGTGCTCTCGGGCTCGGCCTGCTGCGTCTATGGCCTCACCTTCACCAGCCATTTCTACGGCGCGCGGCGCAGCGTCGGTTATGTCCCCTTCAGCTCCGAGACGCTGGTCACCGGCAAGCTGTTCGAGGACATCCGCGACGCCGTGCACGAGCTCGCCGACCCCGCGCTCTACGACACGATCGTCGTCACCAACCTGTGCGTGCCGACCGCCAGCGGCGTGCCGCTTCAGCTCCTGCCCGATTCGATCAACGGCGTGCGGGTGATCGGCATCGACGTACCCGGCTTCGGCGTGCCCACCCATGCCGAGGCGAAGGACGTGCTGGCGGGCGCGATGCTCGCCTATGCGCGCGCCGAGGCGGAGGTCGGCCCGGTCGCCGCCCCCGCGACGCGCACCGACCGCCCGACCGTGACGCTCTTGGGCGAGATGTTCCCCGCCGACCCGCCGGGCATCGGGCTGATGCTCGAGCCGATGGGCCTTGCCGCCGGCCCCGTCGTGCCGACGCGCGAATGGCGCGAGCTCTATGCCGCACTCGATTGCGCCGTCGTCGGTGCGATCCACCCGTTCTACACCGCCAGCGTCCGCGAGTTCGAGGCGGCGGGGCGCGCCGTCGTGGGTTCGGCCCCCGTCGGCGTCGACGGCACCGCTGCCTGGCTCGACGCGATCGGCATGGCCTGCGGCATCGCCGAGCGACAGGTCGCCGCCGCCAAGGACCGCATCCTGCCCGCGATCCGCGGCGCGCTTGCCGCGCGACCGATCAAGGGGCGGATCACCGTCTCGGGTTACGAGGGCTCCGAACTGCTCGTCGCGCGCCTGCTGATCGAGAGCGGCGCGGAAGTCCCCTATGTCGGCACCGCCTGTCCGCGCACGCGCTGGAGCGATCCCGACCGCGACTGGCTGGAAGCGCGCGGCACCCGCGTCCAGTATCGCGCCAGTCTCGAGCAGGATCTCGCCGCGGTCGACGCGTTCCAGCCCGACCTCGCGATCGGCACCACGCCGGTGGTCCAGCATGCCAAGCAGAAGTCGATCCCGGCGCTCTACTTCACCAACCTCATCTCCGCGCGCCCGCTGATGGGGCCGGCGGGCGCGGGCAGCCTTGCCGCCGTCGTCGGCGGGGCGCTCGCCAACAAGCACCGCTTCGACCGGATGAGCGCGTTCTTCGAGGGCGTCGGCACCGGCCATGCGACCGGCGTCTGGACCGAGACGCCAGAGGATCGCCCCGGCTTCAAGGCCAAGTACGCCGCGCGCCGCATCGCCGCGGCCAAGGCGCAGGAGCATATCGGGACATGACCCTCGTCATCGACCACGGCGCCGACGATTTCGTCGTGATCGCCACCGCGGTGGGGGACGCCGCATGACGCTCGTCATCGATCACGACAGGGCGGGCGGCTATTGGGGCGCGGTCTACGCCTTCACCGCGATCAAGGGGTTGCAGGTCATCATCGACGGCCCGGTGGGCTGCGAGAATCTGCCCGTCACCTCTGTCCTTCACTATACCGACGCGCTGCCGCCGCACGAACTGCCGATCACGGTGACGGGCCTTGGCGAGCAGGAGCTTGGCCGCGACGGGACCGAGGGGGCGATGAAGCGCGCCTGGGGCACGCTCGACCCCGACCTGCCCTCCGTCGTCGTGACGGGCTCGATCGCCGAGATGATCGGCGGCGGCGTGACGCCGGAGGGGACGAGCATTCAGCGCTTCCTGCCGCGCACGATCGACGAGGATCAGTGGCAGTCGGGCGACCGCGCGCTCACCTGGCTGTGGACGCAATTCGGGCCGAAAAAGGTGCCCGCGCCGCGCCCACGCAAGGAGGGCGAGCGCCCCCGCGTCAACATTATCGGGCCGATGTACGGCACCTTCAACATGCCCTCCGACCTCGCCGAGATCCGCCGGCTGGTCGAGGGGATCGGGGCGGAGGTCAACATGACCTTCCCGCTCGGCAGCCACCTGGCCGATGTCGCCAGGCTGGCGAACGCAGAGGTCAATGTATGCCTCTATCGCGAGTTCGGCCGCGGGTTGTGCGAAGTGCTGGAGCGCCCGTATCTCCAGGCACCGATCGGGCTGGAGAGCACGACGCTTTTCCTGCGCAAGCTGGGCGAGCTCACCGGCCTCGACCCCGAACCGTTCATCGAGCGCGAGAAGCACACGACGATCAAGCCGCTCTGGGACCTGTGGCGGTCGGTCACGCAGGATTTCTTCGGCACGGCCAGCTTCGGCATCGTCGCCACCGAAACCTACACCCGCGGCATCCGCCGTTTCCTCGAGGAGGAGATGGGCCTCCCCTGCACGCTCGCCGAGTCGCGGACGGCCGGGACCAAGCCCGACAACCACGCGATCCGCGATTCCATCGCGACGAACCCGCCGCTCATCCTGTTCGGCAGCGTCAACGAGCGGATGTACATGGCCGAGGCCGGCGGGCGCGGCGTGTTCATCCCGGCGAGCTTCCCCGGCGCGGTGATCCGTCGCCACACCGGGACGCCCTTCATGGGCTATGCCGGTGCGACCTATCTCGTCCAGGAAGTCTGCAACGCGCTGTTCGACGCGCTTTTCCACATCATCCCGCTGGCCGGCCAGCTCGACCGGACCGAGCCGACGCCCTCGCGGCTCGATCGCGAGCTGCAATGGGACGAGCTCGCCAAGCGCGAACTCGACGCCGCGGTCGAGCGCGAGCCGGTGCTGGTTCGCATTTCCGCCGCCAAGCGCATCCGCGATGCCGCCGAGCGCGCCGCGCGCCGCGCGGGCGAAGACAGTGTCTCTTCGGAGCGCCTGGCGCTCGCGATCACCGAAAGTCGGGTGCCATGACGGCGCCCCGCCATCTCCGCCGACGTGCCCCGGGCACCAGCGGATCCACGATCCTTGCGGGCGCCAGTCGCCCGTGCGGATGCCGCCGGGCAGGCCGGTCCACGCTCCTGTCATCGTCGGAACAACGGAGACGTAGAACATGAACGATCCAGAACGGATGGGGCCGGGAACATACCTCAGCCCCGAAGAAGCCAAGGAGTTTCACAAGCTCTTCATCATGAGCTTCCTGATCTTCACGGCAGTCGCGGCCGTCGCGCACGTGCTCGTCTGGAACTGGCGTCCCTGGCTCTGAGCCGGGCTGACGCTCTGTCCCGCGACAACTGAAAGGAACCCACGCCATGTGGAGAATCTGGCTGATCTTTGACCCGCGCCGTGCGCTGGTCGCGCTGTTCGTATTCCTGTTCGTGCTGGCCCTGTTGATTCACTTCATCCTGCTCAGCACCGACAAGTTCAACTGGCTCGACGGCCCGCGCACGCCCCCGGCGGCGGCGGCCCCGGCGATGCCCGGCACCTGACGCGTATCTCGCGATTTCGGGTGGGCGGGCGCCGGTTCCCTCCGGCCGGCCCGACCCACCCGAAAGACCGACTTCTATCGACGTGACCACCCGCTCCATCCTGGCAGCGGCGAGGAGAGGCAGACATGGCGCTCTTGAGCTTCGAGCGGAAATATCGGGTCAGGGGCGGCACGCTGATCGGCGGCGACCTGTTCGATTTCTGGGTCGGCCCCTTCTATGTCGGCTTCTTCGGCGTGGTCAGCGCGATCACCGCGATCCTCGGCACCGCGCTCATCTTCTACGCGGCCTCGCTCGGGCCGACCTGGAATCCCTGGCTCATCAGCATCGCGCCGCCCGACCTCGACTATGGGCTAGGCCTGGCGCCGCTGCGCGAGGGCGGGTTCTGGCAGATCATCACCATCTGCGCGATCGCCGCGTTCACGTCGTGGGCGCTGCGCGAGGTGGAGATCTGTCGCAAGCTCGGCATGGGATATCACGTCCCCTTCGCGTACGGCTTTGCGATCTTCGCCTATGTCAGCCTCGTCGTGATCCGCCCGCTGATGCTAGGTGCCTGGGGCTTCGGCTTCCCGTACGGCATCTTCAGCCATCTCGATTGGGTGTCGAACACCGGCTATCAGTATCTCCATTTCCACTACAATCCGGCGCACATGCTGGCGGTCAGCTTCTTCTTCATGACCGGCGGTGCGCTCGCCTTCCACGGCGCGCTCGTCCTCTCCTCGGTCAATCCGGGCAAGGGTGAGGAGGTGAAGTCGCCGGAGTACGAGGACGCGTTCTTCCGCGACTCGATCGGCTATTCGGTGGGAACGCTCGGCATCCACCGCGTCGGCCTGCTCCTTGCCCTCTCGGCGGGTTTCTGGAGCGCCATCTGCATCATCATCTCCGGCCCGTTCTGGACGCGCGGCTGGCCCGAATGGTGGACCTGGTGGCTGAACCTGCCGATCTGGTCGTGAGGGGGGTATAGACGATGCAATACCAGAACATCTTCACCCAGGTTCAGCTGCGCGGCCCGCTGGAGGCCGGCCCGCCGGTGCCGGACAGCACGTTCCAGCGCACCAAGCTTGCCACCTATAATTACTGGGCGGGCAAGCTCGGCAATGCGCAGCTCGGCCCGCTCTATCTCGGCAAGCTCGGCCTCGCCTCGCTGCTTTGCGCGTTCGTCGCGATCGAGATCATCGGCCTCAACATGGCCGCCAGCGTCAACTGGAGCCCGATCCAGTTCGTTCGCCAGCTTCCCTGGCTCGCGCTCGAGCCACCGGGGCCGGAATGGGGCTTCACGCTTTCGGTACCGCTGGCACAGGGCGGCTGGTGGCAGATGGCGGGCTTCTTCATGACCGCCTCGCTCCTGCTCTTCTGGGCGCGCACCTATCTTCGCGCCAAGAAGATGGGGATGGGCACGCATGTCGCCTGGGCATTCGCGGCGGGTATCTTCCTGATCCTCGTCCTCGGCTTCATCCGGCCGCTGCTGATGGGTAGTTGGGCCGAAGCGGTGCCGTTCGGCATCTTCCCGCACCTCGACTGGACCGCGGCCTTCTCGATTCGGTACGGCAACCTCTTCTACAACCCCTTCCACTGCCTCTCGATCGTCTTCCTCTACGGCTCGACGCTGCTGTTCGCGATGCATGGCGCGACGATCCTGGCGGTCGGCCGCTATGGCGGCGAGCGCGAGATCGAGCAGATCACGGATCGCGGCACGGCCTCCGAACGCGCGGCGCTGTTCTGGCGCTGGACGATGGGGTTCAACGCGACGATGGAATCGATCCACCGCTGGGCGTGGTGGTTCGCAGTCCTGTGCCCCATCACCGGCGGCATCGGCATCCTCTTGACCGGAACCGTCGTCGACAACTGGTATCTGTGGGCGGTGCTCCACCATTTCGCGCCCGACTATCCCAGCACCGGCGTTCTCGATCCTGCCACCCTGCCGGGAGCCCCGCGATGATCCGACGCCTCACCCTCCTCGCGATCGGCGGCGCCGCGGCGACCCTCACCGCCGGATGCGACCTCGGCCCCAAGGACTCCGTCCAGACGGGTTATCGCGGCGCGGGCCTCGCCCAGATCGTCGATCGCGGCAAGGTCGCGGCGGCGGCGGTGATCCCGCCCGCTCCCTACCCGCTGCCGCCCGACACGGGGCCGCGCGCGTCGGAGACGTACCAGAACGTACAGGTGCTCGGCGGGCTCAGCACCGAGCGGTTCAATCACCTGATGGCCGAGATCAACCAGTGGGTCGCCCCGCCGGAGGCCGGCTGCAACTATTGCCACAATCCCGAGAACATGGCCTCGGACGAGAAATACACCAAGATCGTCGCGCGCCGCATGCTGCAGATGACGCAGACGATCAATTCGACCTGGGCCAGCCATGTGAAAGCCACCAAGGTCACCTGCTACACCTGTCACCGCGGCAAGCCCGTGCCCGACTATAAATGGGCGCTTTCGGACGGCGCGCCCAACGATCGCTCGATCCTGGGCAACAAGCGCGGGCAGAACACGCCCGACCCCAATGTCGGCTATGCCTCGCTCCCCTCCGATCCATTTGCCGCCTATTTTGCGGGCAAGGCGAACATCCGCGTCGCGTCGGACAAAGCGCTGCCCTCGCCCGACCATGTCGTGTCGGTCAAGGATGCGGAGAAGAGCTACGGCCTGATGATGCACGTCAGTTCGGCACTGGGCGTCAACTGCACCTATTGCCACAACAGCCAGTCGTTCCGCGCCTGGAACCTCAGCCGCGGGCAGCGCGCGACCGCCTATTACGGCATTCGCATGGTCCGCCAGGCCAACGACGAATACATCACGTCGCTGGCGTCGGTGTTCCCCGCCAACCGCAAGGGGCCGCACGGCGACCCGTACAAGATCAACTGCACCACCTGTCACCAGGGGATCAACAAGCCCCTGGGCGGCAAGAGCATGATCGACCAGGCGCCGGTGCTCGCCGGCCCGCTCGTACGGCCCGCCGCGACCGAGGCGGGGCCTGCGGGCAGCAACGCCGTCACCGACGCGCTCGCCAATCCGGGCGCGATGACGGGCAAGAACGAACCGGCGCCCACCCCGGCGCGCCAGTGACGACCCGGCCCGTCACGGTCGCCTGCCCTCTCGAGCGGCAGGCGCCGTGATCGGCAATCACCTGCTGCGCGCTTCCCTGTCGGAGGAGATGCATGTCCGCCGGCTGCCGCGGTTCGCGGCGCCGGCGCGGCTGATCCAGATCCTGACGCTACTCGGCGAAACGACGGGCGGTGCGGCGAGCGACCATATTGCCGCGATCGCCGCGCGGGGCGAGATCGTGATCCCGATCGCCGCCAAATATGCGGTGCTGAAGCTCGGCGACCTCTGCCTCGTCTGGGAGCGGCATACCGAGTTCGCGAGCTATACACTGCTCCTTACCGGTGCGTTCGATGCGCCGTTCGACCGCCGCGCGTTCGAGCCGCATCTCGCCTCGATCCTGGAGGGGATGCCCGGCGAGATCATCCGCGCCGTGCACATCGCCGTGCTCGCGCCCGGCGCCCCCATCCCCACCCCGGCCGAGCGGCAGGACTGGTTCGACGCGGACGAGGCGATCATCGAATGCGACGTCGCGGACGGCGCGGCACGGATCGTCTCGGACTTTCGGTTGCATGCCGACGGTTATGGCCGGCTCGCGATCCTCGATCGCGGGCTGGCGGGGGACGAGCCGTCGCAGCTCGTTGTCCGGCTTCAGGAGCTCGGCAACTATCGCAAGATGGCGCTGCTCGGCTTGCCGCTCGCCCAGCGACTGACGCCTGCGGTGGGCGAGCTCGAGGCCCGGCTGGCTGACCTCACAGCGCAGATTGCCGAGCGGACGGCCGAGGACGACGCGCTGATGGGCGAGCTTACCTATCTCTCCTCGAAACTCGCGCAGCTGACGACCGAGACGCGCTATCGGATGAGCGCGACGCAGGCCTATGCCAAGCTTGCGATCGAGCGGCTGGAGAAGCTGCGGATCGGTGCGGTCGCGGGCCACCAGTCGCTCGACGACTTTACCGAGCGGCGGCTGATGCCCGCGGTGCGCACCTGCGACAGCTTCACCTCGCGGCTGGAGGACCTGTCGCAGCGCGCGGCATGGACCAGCGAGCTGCTGCGCACGCGCATCGACATCGCGCTGGCCAAGCAGAATCGTGACCTGCTCGCTTCTATGGACCGGCGAACCGACCTGCAGCTAAGGTTGCAACAGACGGTCGAGGGGCTGTCGGTGGTAGCGATCAGCTACTACCTCGTCGCGCTGGTCGGCTATGTCGCCGCGGCGGTGCCGGGGCTCGACAAGAAGCTGACGATGGCCGTCGCGGTGCCGTTCGTGGTGGCCGGTGTCGCGCTGTCGATGCTGCGGGTGCGGAAGAAGCTGCACGGGTGACTGGCACCGTAGCGCGACCGTGGGCCCCGCCGTACCCCGGCGAAGGCCGGGGTCCAGCTGCGGCAGGTCATGGGAAGGCGCGGCGCCGCTCAATCACCGGCGCGTAACTGGACCCCGGCCTTCGTCGGGGTACCCGGTTCTGGCCGTGACCGGTTGACCTAAACCACCTGCCACCGCGGACTTGATCCGGGGTCCCGCTTCTAATTCTATCGGTGAACGGCAGCGTCACCCCGGCTCAAGGCCGGGGTGACATAGACAATCAGGCCGCCATCTCGCGCCGCGCGAGCGCGCATTGCGACCAGATCTCGCTCAGCGCCTCGACCAGCCGATCGATGTCGCCATCGGTGTGGACGGGCGACGGCGTGATGCGCAGCCGCTCGGTCCCCTTGGGCACGGTCGGATAGTTGATCGGCTGCACATAGATGCCGTGATTTTCCATCAGCCAGTCGGAGATCATCTTGGCGTGATGCGCGTCGCCGACCATTACCGGGATGATGTGGCTGTCGTTGTGGAGATGGGGAATGCCCATCGCGTCCAGCCGCTCGCGCACCGTCGCGACGCGGTTCTGGTGCCGCGTCCGCTCGATCTGGCTGTCCTTGAGGTGCCGGATCGACGCCGCCGCGCCCGCGGCGATCGCCGGCGGCAGTGCGGTCGAGAAGATGAAGCCGCTGGCGAAGCTGCGGACGAAATCGCAGAGCGTCTTCGACGCGGCGATATAGCCGCCCATAACGCCGAACGCCTTGCCCAGCGTCCCCTCGATCACGTCGATGCGGTGCATTAGGCCGCGCGCCTCCGCCACCCCGCCGCCGCGCGGGCCGTAGAGGCCGACGGCGTGCACCTCGTCGATATAGGACAACGCGCCGTGCTTCTCGCACAGCTCGATGATCTCCTCGATCGGGGCGATGTCGCCGTCCATCGAATAGACGCTCTCGAACGCGACGATCTTGGGCCGGCCAAGGGCAATGCCCGAGAGCAGTTCGTCGAGATGCGCCACGTCATTGTGGCGGAAGCGCAGGCATTCGGCCCGGCTGTGCCGCATCCCCTCGATCATCGAAGCGTGGTTGAGCGCGTCGGACAGGATGACGCAGTCGGGCAGCCGGGAGGCGAGCGTCGACAGCGACGCCCAGTTCGAGACATAGCCCGAGGTGAAGATCAGCGCCGCTTCCTTGCCGTGCAGGTCGGCGAGCTCATCCTCGAGCAGCACATGCTGGTGATTGGTGCCCGAGATGTTGCGCGTGCCGCCCGCACCCGCACCGCAGCGGTCGAGCGCCGAGTGCATCGCGTCCAGCACCTTGGGATGCTGGCCCATGCCCAGATAGTCGTTGGAGCACCAGACGGTCACGTCGGCGACCTGGTTGCCCTCGACCCAGCGGCGCGCGCGCGGGAATTGGCCCGCCTGCCGCTCGATCTCGGCGAAGACGCGGTAGTTCCCCGCCTCGCGCAGGCCGTCCAGCTGCTGCGCGAATACCGCGTCGTAATTCATCGCCGTCTCCCATCGAACTCAATGCCGGCGGCTCGGACCGCCTTGTTGTCATGCAGCGCCCAGGCGAACAGACGCCCGTCACGCAGCGGAAGTACCAGAAACAGATGCTCGGTCACGCCCAGGACCGCAAGCCCGGCCAAAAGGGTCATGCCCGCCGCCGTGCCGCCGGTGGACAGCTCGGCCGCGCGCCAGGCCATGACCGCCGCGCCCGCACCGCCCACGATCGACAGCGGGAACAGCCAGTTCATCGGCGCGGTGCGGAAATAGCTCCTAAGGTGCGCCAGATGCGCCGGAAACACCTCGTCGCTGAGGTTGGGCACGCCCAGATAAAGGTTGAACTTCGCCGACAGCCGCATCGCGAAAAGCAGGCCGAAGGTCAGCGGCGCGACCGCGTTGGGCTGGCCCCAGGTCAGCGCGACCAGCGCGACCAGCGTCGCCGCGATTGCCAGCTCGTGATGGATCACCGTCGCCGTCGCCGCCCGGAACCGCGCCCAGCCGGTCGCCCCCGGCGGACACTCGCCGCGATTGGGACCGGCGACATGACCCATCAGGAAGCTCATCTCGTGCCAGCCCCAGATCGCGATCGCCGCGGCAAAGGCGACATACGCGCCGCCGACACTCGGATCGCCAGCCGTCGCCCACACCGCCCCGCCCGCACCCAGCGCCACCAGCCCGGCGAGCGCCAGGCTCCGCCCGAACGTCGCGCGCGGACGGCTGCACAGCCACACCACCGCGGCGGTGCCGATAAACCACATCAGAAGCGCGAAGAGGAGCGGCGGCAGCGTCACCAGGCGGGCACCAGCCGGACGTTAGCAGGCGCCGCGTTGCGCTTGACCGGGGTGAAGTAAAGGCCCGCGAATGTCGCCGCCGCTGCCAGCGTCAGGCCGGCGCGCTTGACCGCGCCGACGATGCCGCCGCGCGCCTTGGCCGCGTCGATCGCCACCGCGACGCGGCGCATCTGTTCGAGCAGCGCGAGAAAGCGGGGCGAGTCGGTGTCGAGGACGACGGGGAAGACCTGCCGTGTGATTTCCGAGCAGATGGAGAAGACCCGCCGGTCGTAGTCGGTGGGGTCGATGCCCAGCGCCTTGTGGAACGCCGGCCGGTTGTGATCGCGGACGTACATCGTCGCATAGACCGCGACGAGGAAGAAGCGGATCCACAGCTTGTTGATGCCGGTCAGCAGCTTCGGGTCGGTCCGCATCAGGATCGCGAAGGCGTCGCCGTGGCGGAACTCGTCGTTGCACCACAGTTCGAACCAGTCGAAGATCGGGTGGAAGCGAAGCTCCGGGTGCCGCGCCAGATGCCGGAAGATCGTGATGTAGCGCGCATAACCGATCTTCTCACTCAGATACGTCGCGTAGAAGATGAACTTTGGTCTAAAATAGGTGTATTTCTTGGTGCGCGTCAGGAAGCCGAGGTCGATGCCGATCCCGGCGTCCTTGAGCGTATCGTTGATGAAGCCCGCATGCCGGCTCTCGTCGCGGCTCATCAGCTTGAACAGTTGCTTGATGTCGGGGTTCTTCACCCGCTTGGCGATCTCGGCATAGAGGATACAGCCCGAGAATTCGGCGGTCAGCGAGCTGACGAGGAAGTCGGTGAACTCCTCGCGCAGGCCGTCGGGCAGGCTCTCGATCACACCGTCGAACGCCGCCGTCCGCTTGAAATGCAGGCGGTTGGGATCGTCGACCATCTCCTGGATCAGCGCGTCCCATTCGTGGCGCACGCCCGACACGTCGATGCGGTCGAGCGCGTCGAAATCGGTGGTGTAGAAGCGCGGGCTGAGAACGGTGTCCTCGCGCGCGATGGCCATCGTGTCGGGGGCTGCCTTGACGGGCGAGATCGCGTTCATAGCCGGGTCCGATCGCTGAAGCTGACTTCGTAAAGCTCGGTCATCTCGAAATGGCCGGCAAGCTTGGTCCACAGCCGTTCGGCGGTGGAGGCGCGCTCGACCGTGGCGGTGCGCTCCACCACCTTACGCTCGCCGAAGCCGACGACGATCGGCGCGCCGTGAACGCGGACCCGGTCGCCCGGCCCGAGTTCGACATCGTTCGCTAGCACGACATGCGCGCACAGGAACTCGTCACTGTGCTCCAGCTCGACCCGGCATTCGGTGTCGAAGCGGGTGCGGCGCAGCGCGATCATGGGCGTTTCTCCTGCGGCAGCAGCGCGGCGAACGCGGCGCGGTTGGTCGCGCCGAACGCGGTCAGTTCGATCGAGCGGCCGGTGGCGGTGTCGGTCAGCGACAATTCACCGTCGCGCCACAGCGTCAGGCTGAACGGGGGGCCTTCGCCCACCCCGTGCATCCGCCGGTCGCGGGCCAGCCCACGCATCACGCCGCGGATGAAGCCGGTCTGCTGCCCAGGTTCGATCACCTGCGCCACGCTGCCGGCATCGACATCCTCGATCACCACCGCGCCGTCAGCCCGGTCGGCAAAGCGCAGCGTCCGGGTGGCGACGGGGGCGACATGGCTTTCGGCGCGCATCGCCGCGGGCGATGCGGCGAGCGGGGTGCCGGTGAGGCGCACCGCCGCGGTCGCGCCGATCGCGAACAGGATCAGCGCGCCCGTCATCGCGACCGTGCCCCGCGGCAGCATCGTGGCGTGGTCGTGGCTCATGCCGCCTGCGCCCCGGCGAACATCGGTTCGGGCGCGGCCCGCACCTCCGCCCGCGCGGCGCCGGCAGCGAGGCAGGTGCGCGCGAGGAGCGCGGCGACCGCCTGCGGGTCCTTGAGCGAGCGCAGCATCGGCTGTGGCTGGGCGATCCTGAACGGCCGGGCATGCGGCCAGAGTGCGACGTAGCCGAGGCCCGACCCGCTGGCGAGCGTGAGGGGCAGGTCGCCGGTCCCGTCGCGCCGGACCGCCATGTCGACGGCCGACACCTGTGACAGCGGCAGGTTGACGCATTTGGGGACTGCGGTGCCGATCCGCAGCACCACACGGCGGTCGGTCAGCGTGTAGATCGTCGTCTTCGCCGCCCCCCAAGCGAAGGCGTGCAGCAGCGCGAACGCCGCCAGCCCCAGCCCCGCAGGCATGGCTGCCGCCACCGGCCCGCCGCTCGCCAGCGCCAGCGCGGTCAGCAGCGCGAAGTAGATCGCCACGCCGCGCGTGTGAAACGCGTGGCGCGCCAGGCTTGCGCGGTCGGGCCGCCCCTGCCATAGCATCGTCTCGCCCGCGGGCAGGTGGCCGGGCAGGCCCGGCACCGGCTCGATCTCATACTCGGTCACAGGAACGGCTCCTGCCGGTTACGGGTGGCGTAGAGATAGCCGCCACCGAAATAAGCTTGCACCCGCTCTTCCTCGTAGAGCGTGATCTGTGTCGGCGAAGCGAGCCGCGGCACGCCGGCGAACTGCGCGCCGTTGAGCGCATCGACCACCACCTTGCCGCGGCGGCGATTGACCGAGGCCATCATCATCGGCGCGAGCGCCGGGCCGCCGGGCGCATCGAATTGGATATAGCGGACGAGGCGGTCGGCCTTGTCGATCCACAGGTCGGTGATCTTGCCCGCCAGCACCCCGTCGAGGCCGTAGAGCGGCCAGCCGGTCAGGCCCGGATCCTCATGCGCGATGTGGAAGCCCGCCGCGCTCGACATCGGCACGACGCGCGGATGCCCCTCGAAATCGAGATCGGGGCGCTTGGCCCGCTCGACCCACGCGGCCGGGCCGATGCCGTCGACCAGCGGATCGCCGGTCGGGGCGATGGGCGCGCCGGGAAAGCGGTCGGTGCGCCGCGCGGCGATGTCGACCGGATCGCGCTTTTCATGCGGCGCATAGACGGTGCCGTGGCCGAAGGGCAGCTTGTACGCCTTGGGGCTGGCGGTGCTGAGCACGCCGCCGGGCGGGTCGAGCCGGCCGGTCACGTTATCCTCGAGCGGGTAACCCTCGCGCCGATCCTCCCGCCGCAGGTAGAAGATGAGCCCGACGAAGAACAGCACGAACGCCCAGAACACCAGCATGGCGACGTCGAGACCGGGGGTGAGATCGGGATGCATGGCCGTTCCTTTCAGATCGGAAATTCGCTGAGGCCGAAGCGAGACGGGGGCACACCGGCACCGCGAACGAGCGGCCCCAGCGCGACGATGGTGGCAACCAACAGCAGGATTTCGGCAAGATAGACCGCGGCATAGCCCGTGACCGGCCCGGCGAGCGTCGCGCCCAGCCGGTTGGCGACCGCGGCGCTCGACACCCAGTCGCGCATCAAGGCGCCGACCGCGATCGCGCCGCCCGCCGCGCTCGCCTGCACCGCGCCCCAGGCGCCCAAGGACAGGCCGCGATGGCCGCCGTCCTCCAGCGCCATCGCCGCGGTCAGCGTGCCGACCGAGAACAGCCCCGAGCCTGCGCCGATGAACGCCGCGCCGATACCCAGCAGCATCGGCGCCTCCAGCGGGCCGGCGAACAGGATGGCGATGAACGCGGCGATTCCGCCGACCGCGCCGAACCCGGCGAGCCGGTGCGGATCCGCCCCGCCCGCCAGCGCCCGCGCGGCAAAGGCGAAGCCGGCCAGCATTCCCGCCGCCCACAACGCGGTCAGCGACGTGGTCGCGCCGACCGACAGACGCAGGATCTGTCCGCCATAGGGTTCGAGCAGCACGTCCTGCATGCTGAACGCCGCGGCGCCGAGGCCGACCGCGACGAGCAGCCGGCGCGTGCGCGGCACCGCGATGAACCGGCCCCAGGCGGGCCCGAAGGCGGGCCTCGCCTCGGCCGCGGGGCGGCGGGTGCGGTCGCGCGCTTCCTGCTTCCACAGCGCGGTGATATTGAGGACCATCGTCAGGACGGCGGCACCCTGCACCACCTGCACCAGCCGGGTCGGGCTGAAGTCGGCGAGGACGCGGCCGATGACGATCGCGCTCACCAGCATGCCGACGAGCAGGCTGACATAGAGAAGCGCGACGACGCGCGGGCGCGAGGTTTCGTCGGCAAGGTCGGTAGCGAGCGCGAGGCCCGCGGTCTGTGTCGTGTGCATGCCTGCGCCGACCAGCAGGAACGCCGCCGCCGCGCCCAGATGACCGACCATCGCCGACCCCTGCCCCGCGCCCGTCATCACGAGGATCGCGAACGGAAGGAGCGCGAGGCCGCCGAACTGGAGGAGCGTGCCGAACCAGATATAGGGCACCCGCCGCCAGCCGAGCACCGAACGATGCGTGTCCGACCGGAAGCCGATCAGCGCGCGAAGCGGTGCGAAGACGAGCGGCAGCGACACCATGATCGCGACGAAGCTCGCCGACATGCCGAGCTCGACGATCATCACCCGGTTGAGCGTGCCCGTCAGCAGGACCGCGGCCATGCCCACCGAAATCTGGAACAGCGACAGGCGCAGCAGCCGCCCGAGCGGCAGTTCGGGCGTCGCCGCATCCGCAAACGGCAGGAAACGCGTCCCGAGCCGCGCCCAGAAGTGACCGTCACGAAGGGCGGCGATGCGGCTCATGGCAGCACTTCCACCGCGTGGCTGATGTAGAAGCCGCCGCCGACCCGAGTGTCGCGGCCGATGCGGGCCGCGGGCATGGCGCCGGCGATCAGCGTGCGCAGCAGGCGCTCCGCCACCGGCTCGATCGCGGGCGCGCGGTCGCCGCGGGGGAAGAGCTTGCCCACCGAATGCATCGCGCGCAGCGCCGGGGTGGAGGGGGCGAAGGTGAAGGCGACGCTGCCACGCGTCCGCTCGGTCAGCGCCTTGACGACGGTCACGATGTCGAACGCGTCATAGTGAATGAGCGAATCCATCGCGACGACGTGATCGAACGTGCCGAGTTTCGGGTCAAGCATGTCGCCGACGCGCCAGTCGATCGACAGCCCCTCGGGCGCGCGGTCGCGGGCGACCTTGACCAGGCTGCCGGCCACGTCGATCGCCACCACGTCGGCGCCGCGCCGCGCCGCCTCGACCGCTAGCGCGCCGGTGCCGCATCCGGCATCGAGCAGCCGGGCGCCGCGCAGATCATCGGGCAGCCAGCCGAGCAAAGTCCCGCGCATCCGGTCACGCCCCGCACGGACGGTCGCGCGGATGCCGCTGACCGGCGCGTCGGAGGTGAGCGCTTCCCACGCCTTTGCCGCGGTGCGATCGAAATAGGTTTCGAGCCGCTGGCGCCGGTCGGCATAGCGCTTGGGGGAAGCCGCCTGTCCCATCATTCGAACCCCAGGAACTCGAAAATCTCGCGATCCTTCATCGGCTTGGCGTCGAGCGGATCGCATCCGGCCCAGAGCTGAGCGGCGAGGCGTTTGTACTCGTTGCACGCCGCCTCGACCTCGGGCGTCTGGTCCATCTCGAACAGCGTGCATTTCTTGAGGCGGCTGCGGCGGATCGCGTCGAGGTCGGGGAAATGGGCGAGCCGCTTCAGCCCCGTCGCTTCGTTGAAGCGGTCGATCTCGTCGGTCGCGGCGGAGCGGTTGGCGATGACCCCCGCCATCCGCACGTCGTAATTCTTGGCCTTCGCCCCGATCGCCGCGACGATGCGGTTCATCGCGAAGATGCTGTCGAAATCGTTGGCAGCGACCACCACCGCGCGCTCGGCATGTTGCAGCGGCGCGGCGAACCCGCCGCACACCACGTCGCCCAGCACGTCGAAGATGACGACGTCGGTATCCTCGAGCAGGTGATGCTGCTTGAGGAGCTTGACCGTCTGGCCCACGACATAGCCGCCGCAGCCGGTACCCGCGGGCGGCCCGCCCGCCTCGACGCACATCACGCCGTTGAACCCCTCGAACATATAGTCCTCCGGCCGCAGTTCCTCGCTGTGGAACTCGACCGTCTCGAGCACGTCGATGACCGTCGGCATCAGTTTCTTGGTCAGTGTGAAGGTGCTGTCGTGCTTGGGATCGCAGCCGATCTGGAGCACGCGCTTGCCGAGCATCGA
>CAJYLT010000060.1 GCA_913775795.1 uncultured Sphingomonas sp.
ACCAAGCTCGGCAACAACCAGCGGCTGGCCATGCCGTACCGGAATTGGGACCGGATGGACGAAAAGACGCAGAAATCCGTCCGAAAGCAGGCCGCCTCCTACCTCAGGACGCTTGGCGGGGGGCGCGCTTCTTCGTAGGCTGAGGTCAAATCACAAGGGAGGACTGTCATGGATTCGCTCGTTTCGACCGAATGGCTCGCCGGGGAACTGGGTGCGAGCGACCTGCGCCTCGTCGATGCGACCTGGTTCATGGCCGGACAGGGCGACGCCGCCGCCGATTACGAGAAGGCGCATATCCCGGGCGCGGTGTTCCTCGACCTGGAGGACGTGCGCGACACGTCGAGCCAGCTGCCGGTGATGCTGCCCGCGGCGGAAAAGTTCGCCAGCCGGATGCAGTCGCTGGGCCTCGGCGACGGCAGCCGCATCGTCCTTTACGACAATTCGCCGTACAAGACCGCGGCGCGCGGCTGGTTCATGCTCAAGACCTTCGGCGCGCACGATGTCGCAATCCTCGACGGCGGCCTCGCCAAATGGCTGGCCGAGGGGCGGCCGACAGAGAGCGGGCGCGAGACGCTGCGCCATCGCCACTTCACCGTCTGGGACGACCGCAGTGCGGTGCGCAGCCTGTCGGACATGAAGGCGAATGTGGACAGCAAGGCCGAACAGGTGGTCGACGCCCGCTCCGCCTCGCGCTTCTCGGGCGAGGAGCCGGAGCCGCGCGCGGGGACGGCCTCGGGCCACATTCCCGGGTCGTCGAACGTGCCGATCGCGCGGCTGTTCAACGCCGACGGCACCTACAAGTCGAAGGACGAGCTGCGCGCCGCGTTCGAGGCGGCGGGAGTCGACGTGGAGAAGCCGATCGTCACCACCTGCGGCTCGGGCGTCACCGCCTCGGTCCTTGCCTTCGCGCTGCACCTGCTGGGGCAGAAGGCGGCGCTCTATGACGGCAGCTGGTCCGAATGGGGCGCGGACAAGGACACGCCCAAGGCGACGGGGTGAGATTTATCCTCCCGGCACGGGGAGGGGGACCGCCAGCCGTCGGCTGATGGTGGAGGGGGGCTTTCGCGGGTGTCATGGCATGCGGCCAACCCCCACCACCATGCTGCGCATGGTCCCCCTCCCCGTTCCGGGGAGGAATTGTTCGTTCCGGCCGGTCGCGCTACCGAAAGCGCATGACCAAGCCCCGCGACCCCGCCGCCCCGATCGCCGACGCCACCCGCGTGGTACAGGGCGGGCGCCGCGAGGAATGGACGCAGGGGATCGTCAACCCGCCGGTCTGGCGCGCCTCGACCATTCTCTACGACGACGTGGCCGATCTGCGCGCCAATGCGCGGCGCGATACGACGCATCGCCTGTTCTACGGCCGGCGGGGCACGCCGACGCAGTGGAGCCTTGCCGATGCGCTCAACGAGCTGGAGCCGGGAGCGGAGGGGACGCTGCTCTATCCCTCCGGCGTGGCGGCGATCGCGACGGCGCTGCTGGCGGTGCTGTCGCCCGGCGACGAGGTGCTGATCCCCGACAGCGCCTATGACCCCACGCGCTCGCTGGGCAACGGCATTCTCAAGCGGATGGGGATCGCGACGCGCTTCTACGAGCCCTTGGTGGGGGCGGGGATCGCCGACCTGATCGGCCGCGCCACGCGGGCGATCTTCATGGAAAGCCCCGGCAGCCTGACGTTCGAGGTACAGGACGTGCCGGCGATCGTCGCCGCGGCGAAGGCGCGCGGGATCGTCACGCTGCTCGACAATACCTGGGCGACGCCGCTCCTGTTCCCGGCGATCGCGGAAGGGGTCGATTACACGATCCTCGCCTGTACCAAGTACGTCGTCGGCCATTCGGACGTGATGCTGGGATCGGTAACGGCCGGCCCCGGGCAGTTCGAGGCGCTCAGGACCGCGACCTATCAGCTCGGCCAGTGCGTCAGCCCCGACGACGCTTGGCTGGGCAGCCGGGGCTTACGTACGATGAAGCTGCGGCTTGACGAACAGGGGCGCTCGGCGCTCGCCATTGCGGAGTGGCTGAAGGGCCGGCCGGAAGTGGCGCGGGTGTTGCACCCGGCGCTGCCCGATTGTCCGGGGCATGACGTGTTCAAGCGCGACTTTGCAGGACCGGCAGGCTTGTTCAGCGTGGTGCTGAACGGTGGCAGCGATGCCGGCCGCGTCGCGATGATCGACGGGCTGGCGCATTTCGGTATCGGCTATAGCTGGGGCGGGTATGAGAGCCTCGCGCTGCCGATCGACCCGCAGCACTATCGCTCCGTCACGCGGTGGAAGGCCGAGGGTCCGATGATTCGGCTACAGATCGGGCTGGAGGACACGGGCGACCTAATCGCCGATCTGGAAGCGGGGCTGGCGCGGTTCGCGGCGGCCGGCTGACCTCAGCCTGTCTTGTCGATCCCCACCACGCGCCGCGCCTTCGCGATGGCGCGGTACGCGGTCGACTTGGCGAGATTCTGCGCCGGATACCGCTTCGGCGCCGTCGGCGACAGGCCGACATCGCGCATCATCGCATTGAGATTGTGCGCATATTGCTCGCGATAGCTCCACTCGGACCGCCAGGTGATCGAGAAGGACACCGACGTTGCCGGACCATTCTGCACCCAGTGCGGTGCCTTGACCGGCACATAGATCGCCTCGCCCGGCACGATCGTAATCGGCTGGCCACGGTCCTTGATCTCGTCGCGGTAGGGCAGGTTGCGGTGCGCGCCGCGGTGGAACGCCTCGTGCGCCTCCGGCCTCACTACATCATGGTCGGCGGGGTCGAAGACGGTCATCGTCTTGGTCCCGCGCAGTTGCAGCAGGATGTTGTGCTCGGGGTCGAAGTGGAACGGCGTCACCGCGCCCGGTGACGAGACGAAGATGAACGCCTCGCGCTTCAGCATCGGGCCGGTCGAGGGGGCGGCGAGGGGGGCGATCTCGTCCAGCACCTCGTCCATCAGCGCCTTGTACGCCGGGTCCTGCTCGACGAACTTCAGCACCATCCAAGACCCGTTTTCCTCGATCGACCGGATCGTGTCGGCGAAGGAGAGGCCGTTGTCTCGGACGCTGTCGGGGTCGACGCCGATCGGCAGGTCGGCGAGGTTCTGTTCGACGTCGACCGGCCGCATCCGCTGGGCCAGGCCGACCAGCGACTGGAGCTCGAACAGCTTGTGCCCGACCAGGCGGTGGGTGAGCTTGCCCGCGGTTTCGGGATAGAGCGCGTCGAAGGTCGACCGCGCGCCGTCGTCAAAGATCTGCGTCATCGTCGTCGTTCCGTGGCTGGGGATTCGAAGGGTTTCGCCGCGCCTTGATCGCGGCCCAACCGCGCTCGACCGCGCGCGCAGCGGCGAAGGCGAGGCGCCCGCGCGCGCCGCCGATGGGGAGCGTCAGGCGAACGATGCCGCGCCGCTCGGCCCACAGGCTGTCGATCATCGGGTGGTTGGCCGCGGCGCAGCTGTCCATCCAGTCGATGCCGGGCGCATTGAGGATGCCATAATTCTCGATCTGGATGAGGACGCCGGGCGAGAAGCGCGCGTAATCCTCGTCATAGGCGATCTTGAACGAGGCGCTGCCTGGTGGACACAGGAAGTTGACGAGCATCGCGATCGTCCGGTCGGCCACCGTCATGCGCAGGATTTCCAGCCGCCCGGCATCGTGCGCCCCCGCCAGCGCCTCGGCAAAGAAGCCGCGCTTGGCTGCATCGCTGCCCAGCGCCGATCCTTCCCGGCCCTTCCAGCCCGACGCTTCAAGCACGAGGAAGGCGTCGATCCATTCGCCCAGGTCATCGCCGGGGGTGAGCCGCGTCGTCACGACCGAACCCAGTTCGGCGAGGCGATTGGCGAGGCGCTTCAGTTCCTTGCGCTTCTTCTTGCGCACCGTCGCCTCGTAATAGGCGGTGGGCGAAAGGTCGCTGGCGAGCAGCGCGCGCTCGTGGCGCATGACCGTCGCGATCGGGCGGTCGGCGACCGCGGCGAGCGCCCGGTGCGCGGCGCCGTCCTCGACGATTGCGGTCAGGTGGAGAAGCGGGGGAAGGCCGGGTGTCCGGTCGAGGCAGGCGAGCATCGCCGCCATCGCCGCCGCCTCCTCGCCCGCGCGGAGCAGCGGCATCCCGAGGAACGCGTTGGCGTGGACCCAGTTCGACAGCGTCGGCAGCGGGATGCGGTAATAGCGTGGCTCGACGCCAAGCGGCATCAGGCCGACCAACGCCTCGCCGCGAAACGCCGCTACCGCGCGAACCAGCGCGGGGTCGCCGAGGTGGCGGGCGGAGGCCATGACGAACCAGCGTTCGGCGAAGGGATTGGGCTCGGCCGCGTGGCTGGTACAGGCGTCCCAGGCTTCGCCATGCGTCGCATCGAGCTCGGCCAGCGTCGTCAGGCGCGCCGACACGGGCACCTCCGTCGCCTGATCCCGCTCGATCGGTGAATGGTACAGCGCTGCCTCCACGATGGGGCCAGCCTTAACGATCAGCCGTTAACAAGCCGCTGCCGAAGACGCAGAAACGGCGCCGGATCCCCCGAACCGGCGCCGTTCCCGGTTTCCCCCGCTCGGGGAAGGTCGTCGGTCGTCAGGAAGTCAGGCGACCTGCGCCTCGTGCACTTCCTCGGGATCGCGCAGCACATAGCCGCGGCCCCATACCGTCTCGATGTAATTGTCACCCTCGGTCGCCATCGACAGCTTCTTGCGCAGCTTGCAGATAAACACGTCGATGATCTTGAGCTCGGGCTCGTCCATTCCGCCATAAAGGTGGTTGAGGAACATTTCCTTGGTGAGCGTCGTGCCCTTGCGGAGCGAGAGCAGCTCCAGCATCGCATATTCCTTGCCGGTCAGGTGCACTCGCGCGCCATCGACCTCAACCGTTTTGGCATCGAGGTTGACCGCCAGCTTGCCCGTCTTGATGACAGACTGCGAATGACCCTTCGATCGGCGGACGACGGCGTGAATCCGCGCGATCAGTTCCTCGCGGTGGAAGGGCTTGGTCACGTAATCGTCGGCGCCGAAGCCGAAGCTGCGCACCTTCGAATCCATCTCGGCAACGCCCGACAGGATCAGCACCGGCGTCTGCACCCGCGCCACGCGCAGCTTCTTGAGCACGTCGTAGCCGTGCATGTCGGGCAGGTTCAGGTCGAGAAGAATGATGTCGTAGTCATAGAGCTTGCCAAGGTCCAAGCCCTCTTCGCCAAGATCGGTCGAATAGACATTGAAGCCTTCGGTCGCGAGCATCAGCTCGATCGCCTTGGCAGTGGTAGGCTCGTCCTCGATCAGCAACACGCGCATCGGCCGGATCCCCTGTCCCTGTGGCGAGATGCGCACTGCCCCCTTTGGCCGGCCGCTCGCTGGACTTCAGCATTAACCTAAACAGCCCTGAAGCCAAAAGGTTAATTTCTCGCTAAGGCGCGGTAATCTGCGAGTCGGTGTGCTTACCTTCTCGTTCGCAAACGTTACGGAAGCGTTCGGTAAGCCAGCCGATCAACAATTCAACCCGCGCCGGGCGGCGGGGACTGGGCGGGGTCAACAGGTGCAGCGCCACCGGCGGCGCACGCCATTCGGGCAGGATCGCGACGAGCGCGCCCGAGGCCAGTTCGCGGTCGACGATGAAGTCCGGCAGCCGCGCGATGCCCAGCCCCGCCACGAGCGCAGGGAGCATCGCCTCCCCATTATTGGTCATCAGCGGCCCGGCGGCGCGTACCGCCGCCGTCTCGCCGCCCGGCCCTTGGAACAGCCACGTCGCATTGGGCAGGTTTGTGTAGCTGAAACAGGCATGCTCGGCGAGTTGCGCCGGGTGCGTTGGCGTGCCGGCGCGCGCCAGATAGGCGGGGCTGGCGACGACGTGCGCGGTGACGGCCGACAACCGGCGCGCGCGCAGCGAACTGTCGGGCAGGTCGGCGATGCGCAGCGCGATGTCGATCCCCTCGGCCACGATGTCGACGCGCGAATCGGAGAGCGCCAGCTCGACCTCGATCCCCGGATGCGCGGCCATGAAGTCGGCGATCGCGGGCGCGACGTGGCGGATGCCGAAGGTCATCGGCGCGGCGACGCGGACGAGGCCGGTGGGCGCGCGTGCGCTTTCAAGCGCGGTTTCCTCGGCGGCCTGTCCCTCGGCCAGGATGCGCTGCGCATGTTCGGCAAGCGACCGGCCGCTATCGGTCAGCGTCAGCCGGCGCGAGGTACGGTGGAACAGCGCGGTGCCCAGACGCGCCTCCAGCCGGCTGATTGCCTTCGACACCGTCGCCTTGCTGATCCCCAGCGCCTGCGCCGCGCCGCTGAACGATCGCTGCTCGACCACGCAGGCGAAGATCGCCCAGGCTTCGAAGTCGGGCAATTGCATCGGGGCTTAGTCCGCGCCGAAGCCGGCGGCCGCGAACCGCTCGGGCAGCGGCGCTTCGGCCTCGATCGCCGCTTTGCCCTCGCGGGGCAGCAACAGCCGCTGGGCGTGGAGCAGCATCCCGTCGCGCTCGGCCCGACCGTAATGCGGATCGCCGACGATGGGGATGCCGAGGCCGCTGGCGGCGTGGACGCGGATCTGGTGCGTGCGGCCGGTTTCCGGCGTAAAGGCGACGAGTGCGCGGTCGCCCTCGGCGCGGATCACGTCCCAGTGCGTGACGGCACGCTTGCCGCGCGGATCGGGGACGATCCGCCAGCCGGCCTCCGCGGTCGAGACCTTGCCGAGCGCCATGTCGATTGTGCCGGTTTCCTCGCCCGGCACACCGGCCAGCACGGCCAGATACCGCTTCGCCACGAGGCCGCTCTCGAAGGCTTGCTGGAACCGCTTGTGCGCCTTGGGGTTGCGCGAGAGCAGAAGGCAGCCGCTGGTGTCGCGGTCGAGCCGGTGGACGGGAAGGGGCGCGCGTTTGAAGCCGAAGGTCAGGTCATCGAGCATCGCGGCAACGCTGGGCGATCGGTCGCGCGGTTCGTCGACGGGCAGCCCGGCGGGCTTGTCGAGGATCAGCGCCTCGCCGTCGATGAAGAGGACGCGGTCGGCTAGGTCGGGACGGTTCATGGCCCCGCGCCTAGCATGGGCGGCGCTGATCGGGGAGGGGGCGCTGCTCGCGCTCGCCGGCTGCGCGCCGGTCGCCAAGCCCACGCCCGCGGTAACGGTCGCGGCCCCCGCGCCGATGACGCCGCTGCCCGCCGCGCCCCCGCCGGTGCTGGTCGCCGCGGCGCGGCCGCCGATCGCGTTGTGCGGGCGAGGCACCGTGTCGCCGGGGCCGGACGGGCGGATGCTCAACCATTTCCCCTATCCCGAGATGCCGGCAAGCGCGCTGGTCCCCGCGCCCGCCTCGCTCGGCGACGGCGGGTGCCGGGTGCATCCGGCGATGCTGCCCGACCTCCAGCGGCTGATCGCCGCCGCCGATGCCGACCCGCGCGTGGCGGGCAAGCTGCGCGCCGTCTCCTGCCAGCGCAGCATCGCGTTTCAGGAGCGGACGTTCTGCGCGGGCATCCTGTCGGGGCGGACGCAGGGGTTCACCGACCGTGCCTGGGCCTCCGCCCCGCCGGGCCACAGCGAGCATGCGACGGGCTATGTCATCGACTTCGGCACGCGCGACCGCGGCGGGTGCCCCGATGCCGACGCCTGCTTCGCGGCGAGCGACATGGGCAAGTGGCTGCTCGCCAATGCCGCGCGCTACGGCTTCGAGCTGAGTTTCCCGGCGGGCAACAGGCAGCAGGTGAAGTGGGAGCCATGGCACTGGCGCTGGGTCGGAACGAGCGCGTCCGCGGCGGGCGCGGAGCCGGCACGGCGTGCATTTGCGTTGGCGCGCGCGCGGTTTCCGGCAAATCCCCGCGTTAATTAAATCGGAACGGGTTGATCCGATTATCAGGCTGGCCTAGATGGCCGGCAACCCTTGGGGAGTAGTCACCCGCATCAGCGGGGCTGTCGTCAACAAGCTCGATCCAGTGGATCGTGGCGGCAGCAGCGGTTTCAGGCCGCCCGACGAGACCAACGGCAGCGCCGGTCCGCTTTGGGCCATGGTCGGTCGCTGTCGTTCGTCATCGGCCCCCAGGATTAGTCACATGCCCGGTATTCTCACGCTCGGCGCGCTCGGCGCCAGCCTTTCGGTCGACGCCTTTGCCGCCGCGCTCGGCAAGGGGGCACAGGCGCCACGGACGCGGTGGCGCGACGCGCTGCGCGTTGGCGCGGTGTTCGGCTTTTTCGAGGCGCTGACCCCGGCGGCGGGCTGGCTGCTCGGCTATCTGGTTAACGACTGGATCGCCGACTGGGACCATTGGGTGTCGTTCGTGCTGCTGGCGGTCATCGGCGGGCACATGATCGTCCATGGCCTGCGCGGTGGCGATGCGGACGCGGCGGTCCCGGCGGCGGGCGAGACCAATTATTTCCGGCTGATGCTGACTGCGCTCGCCACCAGCATCGACGCGGCGGCGGTGGGCGTCACGCTGGCGCTGATGGACGTCAACATCGCGGTCGCGTGCATTGTGATCGGCGGGGTCACCTGCCTCGTCGCAACGGGCGGCGTGATGCTGGGCAAGCGGGTGGGGCCGTATCTCGGCAACTATGCCGGGATCGTCGGCGGCGTGGTGCTGGCGGGGATCGGCACCGCGATCCTCCTCCAGCACACCGGCGTCATCTGATGCCTCAGCCGCAGGTGAGCTTGACGATCTTCCCCCCCGCATCGACCTCGACGTTCAGGCGGTCGGGGCGGAAGTCCATCGTCAGCGCCGAGCCGCTTTCGTAGCGGCGGACGGTCCGCGCCCCCGACGCGGCCTTGGCGCTTTCGACCGTGGCGGCATCACCCATCCGGCCGATCCGGTCCTGCACCGGCGTGGCATCGCACTGCGCGCCGCTCGCCGGATCGGCCGTGGCGGGGGCGGGCGTCTGGGTACAGGCGGCTAGCGCCAGCAGGGCGATGGGGGCGACTCGGATCATGCGGCTTCCTCTTCCTCGGCGGCATCAGCGGCCGGCTCTTCGGTGCGCGTCATCTTGAGCTTGCCGTTCTTGACCGCGAAGCCCAGCCGCCCCTCGACGAGCGCCACCGCATCGCGGCCGAACTGCTCGTAGCGCCAGCCGTTCAGCACAGCGAGGTCGCCGCGCTGTCCCGCCGCCAGCGCCTCGAGGTCGTCCGACCGCGCGAGCAGGCGCGCGGCGACATTAATCTCCTTGGCGCGGATTTTGAGCAGCAGCTTGAGCAGGTCGGCGACCAGTGCGCCGTCCTTGCCCATGCCGGGCTTGCGATCGTCGCGCGCGGGCAGCTCGTCGCTGCGCATCGGCTTGGCGCTCTCCAGCGCGGCCATCAGCCGGCCGCCGATGTCGTTGCCGCCCCAGGTCGCCGACAGGCCGCGCACACGGGCGAGATCGCCCTGCTTCTTGGGCGGATTGGCGGCGAGGTCGGCGATCGTCTCGTCCTTGACGATGCGGCCGCGGGGCAGGTCCTTGCCCTGCGCCTCCAGCTCTCGCCAGCGGGCTAGCGCCTTGAGCCGCCCGAGCACCTCGGGCTTGCGGCTGTTGATGCGGACGCGCTGCCACGCCTCGTCCGGGTCGTTGAAGTAATTGGCGGGGTCGGCCAGCCGCTCCATCTCCTCGTCCAGCCACAGGCCGCGGCCGGTGCGGCGCAGCTTGTCGAGCATCCGCGGAAAGATCTTCGACAGGTGCGTCACGTCGGCGATGGCATAATCGATCTGGCGCGCATCGAGCGGCCGGCGCGACCAGTCGGTGAAGCGCGCGCCCTTGTCGACGGTGATACCCAGATAGCTGTCGACAAGGTTCGAGTAGCCGATCTGCTCCCCCTGACCCAGCGCCATCGCCGCCACCTGCGTGTCGAACAGCGGGTGCGGGGTCTTGCCGGTGAGGTTGTAGATGATCTCGATATCCTGGCCGCCGGCATGGAAGACCTTCAGCACCTCCTCGTTCTCGGTGAGCAGGTCGAGCAGGGGTTTGAGGTCGATCCCCGGCTGCATCGGGTCGATCGCCGCAGCTTCGTTCTCGTCCGCGATCTGGATCAGGCAGAGCTCTGGCCAGTAGCTGTTCTCGCGCATGAACTCGGTATCCACCGCGACGAAGGGCGAATTGGCGAGCCGGGTGCAGAGGTTGGCGAGGGCGGCATTGTCCTCGATAAGTCCGTGTATGTGCATCGCCTCCCCATAGAACCAGTCGTGCGGGTTGACAAAGAGGGGAAGGGACCGGATGCGCCGGGCCGTGACCGGCGTCATCCCAGCGAAGGCTGGGATCTCCCTCCAAGTGCGCTTCGCCAGCGGACGGAGACCCCAGCGTTCGCTGGGGTGACGGGCTTATTGGATAGAGAGATGACGACCATGCACGCCTATCGCACGCACCATTGCGGCGCCCTTCGCGACACCGATGTCGGCCAGGAAGTTCGCCTGTCGGGCTGGGTGCACAAGAAGCGCGATCACGGCGACCTCGTCTTCGTCGACCTGCGCGACCATTACGGTATCACCCAGATCGTGACCGAGGTGGACGGTCCAGTGTTCGCGGTCATCGAATCGCTGCGCAGCGAATCGGTCGTGACGATCACCGGCAAGGTGGTGGCGCGCGCGGCCGAAGCGGTGAACCCCAACCTGCCGACCGGCGCGGTCGAAATCCGCGCGACCGACGCGGTGGTCCAGTCGATGGCCCACGACCTGCCGATGCCGGTCGCGAGCGACAACGAATATCCAGAGGATATCCGCCTTCGCTATCGCTTCGTCGACCTGCGCCGCGAGAAGGTGCATGCCAATATCATGCTGCGCGCCAGCGTCATCGCGTCCCTGCGCAAGCGGATGATCGATCAGGGCTTTACCGAATTCCAGACGCCGATCCTGACCGCGTCGAGCCCAGAGGGCGCGCGCGACTATCTGGTTCCCAGCCGCGTCCATCCGGGCAAGTTCTATGCGCTGCCGCAGGCACCGCAGATGTTCAAGCAGCTGCTGATGGTCGCCGGCTTCGACCGCTATTTCCAGATCGCGCCCTGCTTCCGCGACGAGGATGCGCGCGCCGACCGCAGCCCGGGCGAGTTCTACCAGCTCGATTTCGAGATGAGCTTCGTCACGCAGGAGGATGTGTTCGCCGCGATCGAGCCGGTGCTGCACGGCGTGTTCGAGGAGTTCGCCGACTGGCAGGGCAAGGGCCGCATCGTGTCGGCGCTGCCGTTCAAGCGCATCCCGTACCGCGAATCGATGCTGAAGTACGGCAACGACAAGCCCGACCTGCGCAATCCGATCGAGATCGTCGACGTGACCGAGCACTTCCACGGCTCGGGCTTCGGCATCTTCGCCAGCCTGGTCGAGGGCGGCAGCGTCATTCGTGCGATCCCGGCGCCGGGCGCGGGCGCGGGCAGCCGCAAGTTCTTCGACGACATGAACAACTGGGCGCGGGGCGAGGGCTATTCGGGCCTCGGCTACATCAACATCAAGGACGGCGTCCCCGGCGGTCCAATCGCCAAGAACCATGGCGAGGAAGCGACCGCGAAGCTGATCGCCGCCCTCGGTCTCGGCGAAAACGACGGCGTGTTCTTTGCCGCCGGCAAGGAAGGACAGGCGGCAAAGCTTGCCGGCCTCGCCCGCACGCGCGTCGCCGAGCAGCTCAATCTGATCGACCAGAACCGGTTCGAGTTCTGCTGGATCGTCGACTTCCCGATGTTCGAATATGACGAGGACGCCAAGAAGGTCGACTTCAGCCACAATCCCTTCTCGATGCCGCAGGGCGAGATGGAGGCGCTGGAGACCAAGGACCCGCTCGATATCCTCGCCTATCAGTACGACATCGTCTGCAATGGCGTCGAACTGTCGTCGGGCGCGATCCGGAACCACAAGCCGGAGATCATGTACAAGGCGTTCGAGATCGCCGGCTATTCGCAGGCCGAGGTCGACGCCAATTTCTCGGGCATGATAAACGCGTTCAAGTGCGGCGCGCCGCCGCACGGTGGCTCCGCGCCGGGGGTCGACCGCATCGTCATGCTGCTCGCCGACGAGCCGAACATCCGCGAGGTCATCACCTTCCCGATGACGCAGAAGGCCGAGGACCTGATGATGAACGCCCCCTCGGCCGTGACGGCCAAGCAGCTTCGCGAGCTGGGCATCCGCATCGTCGAGGCGCCGGGGACGAAGCCGGCGGCCTGAACAAAAAAACGGCGTGCCCGCTGTCGCGCGGCACGCCGTTCGAGGATTGCGCCCCGATGTTGGGGGGAGGGGGCGCGAGGGAAATCGTGGGCCGCCGGCTGCAGCATGGATCCGGCGGTCTTTTCCGTCAGGCGTTTTCGGTTTCGACCTGCACCGGCTGCGGGAAGTGGAACTTGCCGTCCTCGCCCAGCACGTGCAGCTCGCCGTCCATGATCGCGAAATAAGCGCCGTGGACCTTGAGCTCGCCCGCCGCCTTGGCCTTCTGGACGAAGGGGAAGGTGTCGAGATTGGCGATCGACGTACGGACCGCCTCATACTCCATCTCGCGGCTCGCCTCCGGGCCGTCGCCGTGGCTCGCCTTCACCTTTTCGCGCGCGTCGTCGAGGATGCTGACCCAGTCGCGCACGAAGCCGCCCTCGCCGGGCTCGGCGTCCTTGAAGACGTTCGACAGCGCCGCGGCGCAGCCGCCGCAAGCGCCGTGGCCCATCACGACGATTTCCTCGACCTTGAGCTTCGTCACCGCGAACTCGAGCGCAGCGGAAACGCCGTGGCGCCCGCCGCCCGTCTCGCACGGCGGCACCAGCGCCGCGACGTTGCGCACGACGAAGATCTCGCCCGGCATCGTGTCGAAGATCTGCGCGGGCTCGACGCGGCTGTCGGAGCAGGCGATGATCATCACCTTGGGCTCCTGCTTCTCGCGCAGTTCCTCCCAACGCTCGCGCTGGCGGCGCAGGTCGGAGGTGCGGAAGCGGTGATAACCGTCGATCAGGTCGTTGAAGTAGGTCATTTGGCCTCCCGACAGGGGTGAATAAGGTGGACGCTAGCTAGGGACCGGCGTTTTGCCGGGCAACGAACGCTTTGTGTCAAATCGTGTCCGGCCCGATTGTTTCCGGCAGCGTCCGGCTCTATTTGGGCGCGATGACCGACAGCCCCGTGCTCGCCCCCCGCGCGCCCCGCACGCGCAAGCCCGACTGGATTCGCGTCAAGGCCCCGACCTCGGCCGGGTTCGCCGCGACGCGCGAACTGATGCGCTCGAAAAGCCTGACGACCGTCTGTGAAGAGGCGGCGTGCCCGAACATCGGCGAATGCTGGTCGAAGAAGCACGCGACCGTCATGATCCTGGGCGACACCTGCACCCGCGCCTGCGCCTTCTGCAACGTCAAGACCGGCATGCCGCGCGCGGTCGACCGGATGGAGCCGCAGAACGTCGCCGATGCCGCGGCGCAGATGGGGCTCAACCACATCGTCATCACCTCGGTCGATCGCGACGACCTGCCCGACGGCGGCGCCAGCCAGTTCGTCAAGGTGATCGAGGCGATCCGCGCGTCGAACCCGACGACGACGATCGAGATCCTGACCCCCGACTTCCGCAACAAGGCAGAGGCCGCGGTCGAGGCGATCGTCGCGGCGCGGCCCGACGTCTACAACCACAATCTCGAGACCGTGCCGCGGCTCTATCCGACGATCCGGCCGGGCGCGCGCTATTACGCCTCGCTGCGCCTGCTCGAAAGCGTGAAGAAGCACGATCCGTCGATCTTCACCAAGTCGGGGATCATGCTCGGCCTCGGCGAACAGCGGCTGGAGGTGCATCAGGTGATGGACGACATGCGCTCCGCCGACGTCGATTTCCTGACGATGGGCCAGTATCTCCAGCCGACGCCGCGCCACGCGAAGGTCGAGGATTTCGTGACGCCACAGGCGTTCGATGCCTATGCCGCGATCGCGCGGGCCAAGGGCTTCGTGCTCGTCGCGTCCTCGCCGCTCACGCGGTCGAGCTATCACGCGGGCGACGATTTCGAGCGGCTGCGCACCAACCGCGAGGCGAAGCTCGCCCGCGCCCGCTGATGCCCAAGCACAGCGAGACGCGGGCGCTGCCCTACAGCCCCGAGCAGATGTACGACATGGTCGCGGACGTAGGCCGCTATGCTGAGTTCCTGCCCTGGGTCAGCGCGATCCGCGTGCGGTCGGACAGCGAGACCGAGATGGTCGCCGACATGATCGTCGGCTTCAAAGGGCTGCGCGAAAGCTTCACCTCACGCGTGCAGAAGGTGCGTCCGGAGAAGATCCGCGTCGAATATGTCGACGGACCGCTCAAGTACCTGCACAACGACTGGGGCTTCCGCCCCGACGGCAAGGGCGGCTGCCTGGTCGACTTCGCGGTCGATTTCCAGTTCAAGAGCCGGATGTTCGAGATGCTGGCGGGCCAGGTGTTCGACCGGGCGCTGCGCAAAATGATCGGCGCGTTCGAGGAGCGCGCGGCGACGCTCTATGCCTCGGGTGCGGGCGAGTCCGGCAGCAGCAGGTCGAGCGCGCACGACGCCGCCTGAAGCCGGATACCGGCGCGGCCATTATCCTCGAACACGCGCGAATCGGCGTGCACGTCCTGCGGATCGGCGCCGCGGATCGCGCGGGCGAAGACGACGGTGCCCACGGGCTTCTTCTCGCTGCCGCCGCCAGGCCCCGCGATGCCGGTGATCGCCACCGCCACGTCGGCGCCCGACTTCTCCAGCGCCCCCTGCGCCATCCGCCACGCCACCGCGATCGACACCGCGCCAAAGGTTTCGAGCACGTCGAGGCTGACGCCCAGCGTCTTCATCTTGGCCTCGTTCGAATAGGTGACGAAGCCGGCGTCGAGCACGTCGGACGAGCCCGGAATCTCGGTCAGCGCCGCGGCGACGAGGCCGCCGGTGCAGCTTTCGGCCAGCGCGACGCTGCGCCCGCGGGCGCGGTTTTCTTCGACCACGCGGCGGGCGAGGGTGACGAGTTCGGGGGGAAGCAGGGTGTCCATGGCGCTCAACGCGCTCCGTTGGTGCAGATCGGCAGGGGCGAGCGGCGGCCCGCCTTGCGATCGCGGTCGTTGGCGAGTTGCAGGAACGCGACGGCGATCCCGGCGATGTTCTGCGGCGGCAACGGTGCGACGAGCGACAGGATGCGGTCGATCTGCGGGCAGTCGGCGGCCTTGATCTCCTGCGCCACCAGCGGCGCGACGAGCGACGACACGGCGGGCGCGGCGAACGCGCTGTCGAGCAGCGGCGCGATGTCGGGGCCGGCCACCTTCGCGATCCCGGCGCGGGCGGTCGGCCAGGCGTCGGCGCTGGCATCGATGTAACGGCGGCCGAGATCGGGGTTGCGGCGCAGATACGCGCTGGCGCCCAGCACCGGCGCGCACGTCCGCGTCGCCTGGGCGAGCAGGTCGGGCGCGAGATACAGCAGCACCGCCTCGCCCTCGCGCGGGGTGAGGCACGCGCTGGTCTGCGCGATCGCCGACGCAGGCGCCGCCAGCGCGGCGAGCGTCAATGCGCCGCGCACCAGCGGCGAGAGCTTGTTCGTCATCATGCCTGTCCCGGAATACGGATTGTCGCGCACGCCTGTGCAGCGATCCCCTCGCCGCGGCCGGTGAAGCCCAGCCGCTCGGTCGTCGTTGCTTTGACGCTAACGTGGCCGACCGGAAGCTGCAAGATTTCGGCGATCCGCGCGCGCATCGCCTCTCTGTGCGGGCCGATTTTCGGGGCTTCGCACATCAGGGTAAGGTCGACGAAATCGACGATCCCGCCCGCCGCGCGGACCAGCCCGGCGGCGTGGGCGAGGAACTGGTCCGAGCGGGCGCCCTTCCACTGCGGGTCGCTGGGCGGGAAGTGCAGGCCGATGTCGCCCGCGCCGATCGTGCCGAGCAGCGCGTCGGTGATCGCATGGAGCGCCACGTCGGCGTCGCTGTGCCCCGACAGCCCCTTGTCGTGCGGGATGAGCACGCCGCCGAGCCACAGTTCCTCGCCCGCCTCCAACCGGTGCACGTCGAAGCCGGTGGCACTGCGGCTGACCAGCGCGCCGGCCAGCCGCGCCTCGGCAGACGCGAAATCGGCGGGGTAGGTGATCTTGTCGAGCATCGGGCTTCCTTCGACGAGCGCCACGGTGTGGCCGGCGGCACGCAGCATCTGGGCGTCGTCGGTCGCCTCGGCATCGGCGGGCCAGGCGTCGTGCGCGGCGATCAGGTCGGCGAGGCGGAATGCCTGCGGTGTCTGGATGCGGACGAGGCCGTCGCGCGGCACCGTGTCGCCCAGCACCTCGATCCCGCGCGCCAGCGTGTCGGCCACGGCGATGGCGGGGGTGGCGCCCGCATCGCCGTCCAGCGCCGCGACCAGCGCGTCGACGACCGCCACGGGGACGAAGGGGCGGGCGGCGTCATGGACGAGCACGCGCTCGACCCCTTCGGCCGCGAGCTGGACAAGCCCCGCGCGTACCGACTCGCGCCGCGTGGCGCCGCCGATGACGAAGGGCACTTCGCCCAGCGCCGCGGCCAGCTCGGCTTCCTGCCCGGCCGTGATCGCGACGAGGACATGGTCGATCGCCGGGTGCGCCGACAGCACCGCGTGGCTCCATGCCAGCATCGGCCGTCCGCCCAGCGTGCGGAACTGCTTGGGGCCGCCGGCGCGGGTGCCCTGGCCGGCGGCGACGATGAGGGCGGCGGTCAGCGTTTTGCTGGGGCCTTGGGAGCGATCCATCGCCGCGCGCCTAGCCCAATCGCGGCAGGCCCGCCAGCCTTGCCAGTCGCGGGCCGTTGGGGTAGGGGCTGCCTGTTTTTCAGGCAGTTTTGATGACCCAGCTTTCGCCCATCCAGATCGGTCCGGTGCGGATCGACAGCCCCGTCATTCTGGCGCCGATGACCGGCGTCACAGACCTGCCGTTCCGCAAGCTGGTGCGCCGCTTCGGCTCGGGCCTCAACGTGACCGAGATGATCGCCAGCCAGGCGATGATCCGCGAGACGCGCCAGTCGCTGCAGAAGGCAGCGTGGGACCCGGTCGAGGAGCCGGTGTCGATGCAGCTCGCCGGCTGTAGCCCTAAGGAAATGGCCGAGGCGGCGAAGCTCAACGAGGATCGCGGCGCGGCGATCATCGACATCAACATGGGTTGCCCGGTGAAGAAGGTGGTGAACGGCGACGCGGGATCGGCGCTGATGCGCGACCTGCCGCTCGCTGCCAGCCTGATTGACGCGGTGGTCAGGGCGGTGAAGGTGCCCGTCACGGTCAAGATGCGGATGGGCTGGGACCACAGCAGCCTGAACGCCCCCGAACTCGCGCGCATCGCGCAGGATCTGGGTGCTCAGCTTATCACTGTCCACGGGCGGACCCGCAACCAGATGTACAAGGGCAATGCCGACTGGGCGTTTGTCCGCCGCGTCAAGGATGCGGTGAGCCTGCCCGTCATCGTCAACGGCGACATTTGCTCGATAGAGGACGCCGAGACCGCGCTCGCGCAGTCGGGCGCGGACGGCGTGATGATTGGGCGCGGCGCCTATGGGAAGCCGTGGCTGCTCGGCCAGGTGATGCAGCATTTCGCCACCGGGCGGCAGGTCGCCGACCCGTCGATCGAGGCGCAGTACGAGCTGATCGCCGAGCATTACGACATGATGCTCTCCCACTACGGGACCGAGACGGGCGTCAACATGGCGCGCAAGCATATCGGCTGGTACACGCGCGGCCTGACCGGATCGGCGGAGTTCCGCAACCGCGTGAACCAGCAGCCCGATCCGAATGTCGTGAAAGCGATGCTCGCCGAATTCTATGCGCCGTGGCGTTCGCGCGCGGCAGCTTGATCGAGGGCGGGCTGACAGCGGGCAGCGGTCCGAGCGCGGCGGAGCTGTTCGCGGCGCTGCCCGTGGCGGTGCTGGTGCTCGATGCGGGTGACGGCATCGTCTTTGCCAACGGCGCGTGCGAGCTGCTGTTGAACCAGTCGGAGCGTTCGATGCGCGGGCTGGGGCTGACGCAGGTACTTGCGTTGCCCGACGATTACGTCCGCAACCGTGACCGGGGTGGGCTGGCGCTCGTCGATACGGAGGTCGTGACGCGGCGCGGCCATCGCCTTCGCGTCGACATGGCCGAGGCGGTGCTGCCCGAGCGGGGGTGGCGGATCATCACGCTCCACGATGCGGTCGCCGGGCGGCGGCACGGCATGGCCGAGCGCGGCGGCGCGCGCGCGGCGATGGGGGCGGCGGCGATGCTGGCGCACGAGATCAAGAACCCGCTGTCGGGCATCCGCGGCGCCGCGCAGCTTCTCGGCGATGCCGGCGGCGAGCGCGAGCTGACCGAACTCATCACCACCGAAGTCGACCGCATCGCCGCGCTGATCGACCGGATGCAGGACTTTACGGACACCCGCGCGCCGGTGCTGGAAGCGGCGAACATCTATCCGCTGCTCGCGCACGCCAAGCGGGTCGCGCAGGCGGGGTTTGCGCGTGGGGTGATGATCGAGGAGCGCTTCGATCCCTCGCTGCCGCACGTTTTGATCGACGGCGGTCGCTTCGTGCAGGTCATAGTCAACCTGATGAAGAACGCGGCGGAGGCGCTGGCCGGGCATCCCGATCCGCGCATCCAGATCGCCACCGCCTATCGCCACGGCATGTCGGCAAGCGCCGCACCCGGCCGCCCGCGCCAGAAGCTGCCGATCGAGATCTGCGTCCTCGATAACGGCCACGGTGCGCCCGCAGATATTGCCGATCACCTGTTCGAGCCGTTCGTGTCGGGCAAGCCCGAGGGGCAGGGCTTGGGCCTGCCGCTGGTCGACAAGCTGGTGCGCGACATGGGCGGGATCGTCGCCTATGCGCGGGAGGGAGAGCCTGAATGGACGGTGCTGCGTATCCTGTTGCCGCGGGCGGACGCGTGATCGAGGGGCGGATCGGCAGCATCCTGGTCTGTGACGACGACGCGGCGATCCGCACCGTGATCGCACAGGCGCTGCGCCGGGCGGGGCACCGGGTCGATACCGTCGCGTCCGTCGCGCAGTTGCGGGCGGAGATCGCTCGCGGACTGCCCGACGTGCTCGTCACCGACGTGATCCTGCCCGACGGCAACGGCCTCGACGTCGTGACCGCGCTGACCGCCGATTATCCGGGTCTGCCCGTCATCGTCCTGTCGGCGCAGAACACGCTGACGACGGCGGTGCGCGCGACCGAGGCGGGAGCGTTCGACTATCTGCCCAAGCCCTTCGACCTCGCCGCGCTCGCCGACGCGGTGCAGGGCGCGCTGGCCCGCAGCGCGGCGCGGCCCGTCGATTTGGGCCCGGCGGAAGAGGGCGGCGGCCTGTTGATCGGTCGGTCGCCGGCGATGCAGGAGGTGTATCGTGTCATCGCGCGCGTCGTCGCCAACGACCTGACCGTTCTCATCTCGGGCGAATCCGGCACCGGCAAGGAACTCGTCGCGCGCGCGATCCACGAGCTTGGCCCGCGCCGCGCCGCGCCGTTCGTCGCGATCAACATGGCCGCGATCCCGCGCGAGCTGATCGAGGCCGAATTGTTCGGGCACGAGCGCGGCGCGTTTACCGGCGCCGCCGCGCGGATGGCGGGGCGGTTCGAGCAGGCGGCGGGCGGCACCCTCTTCCTCGACGAGATCGGCGACATGCCGATGGAGGCGCAGACCCGGCTGCTCCGCGTGCTTCAGTCGGGCGAGTTCACCACCGTGGGCGGCGCGCGCACGATCCGCGCCGACGTGCGGATCGTCGCGGCCACCAACAAGGACCTGACCGCCTCGGTGCAACAGGGCGCGTTCCGCGAGGACCTGTTCTACCGCCTAAACGTCGTGCCGATCAGCCTGCCACCCTTGCGCGAGCGGCGGCAGGACGTGGGATTGCTGGCGCGTCACTTCCTCGATCGCGCGGCCGAGAGCGGGCTGCCGCGCAAGGGCATCGACAAGGGCGCGCTCGCGCTGCTCGAGGGTCACGACTGGCCGGGCAATGTTCGCGAGCTGGAAAACCTGATGCGCCGCGCCGCCGCGCTCGGCCGCGACGCGACGATCGATGCGGAGGAAATACGCGCGAACCTCGGCAAGGGCGGCCCGCCCGTCTTGGCGGGCGAGATCGATCCCGACCTGTCCGCCGCCGTCGCCGCCCGGCTCGACTGGATGGCGCGCGAGATGCCGCAGGCGTTCGAGGATGGCAGCCTCTACGAACGCATCATCGCCGAGGTCGAGCGGCCGCTGATCGAGGCGGTGCTCGCCCGCTGCGGCCAGAATCAGCTTCGCGCCGCGCGCATCCTCGGCATCAACCGCAACACGCTGCGCAAGCGGCTCGACACGCTCGGCATCGATCCCACTCGGCGAACCGTGAGCGGGTAGCGACCAAATGATCCAAAGAATGTGTTTTCCAAGCAACGGCGACGTTGTACGCTTGCAACGATGGAGGCTGTTGCCGTTCCCGACGTGCTGAATACCGAACCGCGCAAGCGCCTCAGCGTGACGCCGCTTGTCGAGCTCGGCGTGCTCGCGCTGGCGGTGGCGATTGGCATCGCGACCTATTTCACGATCACCGCCGACCCGACGTCGCCGCGGCCGCTGACGCCCCCGCTGGTGGCGCTGCTGATGGTCGCCAATCTCGTGCCGGCGGTCGCGCTGCTGGTGCTGATCGGCCGCCGGATCGCGATCAAGCGCGCGATGGCGACGGCGGCGGGCGGGCAGGGGCGGCTTCACGTCCGCCTCGTCGCGCTGTTCTCCGTCCTCGCCAGCGTGCCGATGATCCTGGTCACGATCGTCGCGTCGATGCTGTTCCAGTACGGCGTCGAGTTCTGGTATTCCGACCGCGCGAAGGACATGATCGAGCGCGCGGCGACGCTCGCCAACGAATCCTATGTCGAGATGACGCGCTGGGTCGACGGCGAGAACGTCGCGGTGGGCAAGGACGTCGCCAACCTCCTGTCCAGCGGCTACGGGTTCGATACGACCGAGTTTGTCGGCACCTATGCGCAGAGCGTCCTCCAGCGCAGCCTTGCCGAATCGATCATCTTCGGCGTGTCGCCCAAGGGCGAGATCCTGACCTTTGCGCTGCTCGACCCGTATGAGCGCGGGCTGGCGAGCAGCATCCGTGTCGCCGACGCCCGCGCGGTACTGGCGGGGAAGCCGAGCGTCGTCATCGTCAGTGGCGAACGGGTCCAGTCGATCGCGCCGGTGCCCGGCACGCAATATCTGGTCGCATCAAGCCGGGTCGTCGGCGCCAAGGAACTGATGCAGCGCAAGCAGCGCGCCGAGGGAGTCGTCGCCGACTATCGCGCGCTGCGGGAGCGGTCGCGGTCGCTGCAACTGCGCTTCAACCTCGCGCTGCTCGGCATCTCGCTTTTCATCGTCGGGTTGGCCGTGTTCGCGGCGCTTGCCATCGCCGATCGGCTCGTGCGCCCCGTCAACGACCTGGTCGATGCGGCACGGCGCGTGGCCGGTGGCAATTTCGACGCGCGCGTCAGCATGCCAAAGCGGATGGACGAGGTCGGTTCGCTTGCCAGCGCGTTCAACACGATGACCGAGCGGCTGAAGGAACAGACCGGCGCGTTGGTCACCGCTAACGCCGAGTCCGAAAGCCGCCGCGCACTGATCGAGGCGGTCATGTCGGGCGTGTCGGCGGGCGTCGTCTCGATCGGGGCGGGGCGGACCGTGCGCCTCCTCAACAGCTCGGCCGCCAACCTGCTTCAGGTCGGGGAGGGCGATGCGATCGGCCGGCCGCTGGTCGAGGTCGCGCCGGAGCTCGACGCGCTGCTTGCCAGCGACCAGCGCGAGGCGGTGGTGCAGGTCGCGCGCGGCGGCGAGCCGCGGACGCTGGCGGTCAAGATCACGCGCGAGGCCGCCGGCCCGATCCTGACCTTCGACGACATCACCCAGCAGCTCGCCGATCAGCGGCGCGCCGCCTGGGCCGACGTCGCCCGCCGCATCGCGCACGAGATCAAGAACCCGCTCACCCCGATCCAGCTCGCGGCCGAGCGCCTCCAGCGGCGATACGGCAAGAATATCGAGCCGAGCGACACCACCTTTTCGCGCCTGACCGAGACGATCGTCCGTCAGGTCGGTGACCTGCGCCGGATGGTCGACGAATTCTCGTCCTTCGCGCGGATGCCCAAGCCCGTGTTCCGGCGCGAATCGCTGGTCGATATCGCCCGCCAGTCGATGTTCCTGCACGAAGTCGGCCACCCGGGGATCGCCTTCCGCCTCGACGCCGATGCAGACGCGCCCGTCAGTCTCGTCTGCGACCGGCGCCAGATCGGCCAGGCGCTCACGAACATCATCAAGAACGCCGCCGAAGCGATCGAGGCGCGCCCGCCCGCCGACGACCTGCCTCAGGGAGAGGTGGTGATGGCGCTGGCCAAGGCGAACGGCCGCATCACGCTGTCGATCGCGGACAACGGCGTCGGCCTTCCGGTCGAGCGCGACCGCATCGTCGAGCCCTATATGACCACACGCAGCCGCGGCACCGGCCTTGGCCTCGCGATCGTCAAGAAGATCGCCGAGGAGCATATGGGCACCGTCGGGTTCGCCGATCGGCCGGGCGGCGGCACGGTCGTGACGCTTGCCTTCGACGCGCGCGCCCTCGAACCGCTCGCCGCGCCCGAGGATGCCGAGGCGACGCCCGCGCCGACAGACGACGACCGTTTCCTCATGTTGACCCGTACCCGGAACCCGAACCCATGACCCTCGATATCCTCGTCGTCGACGACGAACGCGACATTCGCGAGCTGGTGGCCGGCGTGCTGGAGGACGAAGGCTATGACACGCGCTCGGCCGGGGACAGCGACGCCGCGCTCGAGGCGATCGCGACGCGCCGGCCAAGCCTCGTCCTGCTCGACGTCTGGCTGCACGGGTCGCGCCTCGACGGGCTGGAATTGCTCGAGGAGATCAAGCGGCGCGATCCGTCGCTGCCCGTGCTGGTCATCTCGGGCCACGGCAATCTCGACACCGCGGTGGCGGCGATCCGGCGCGGTGCGTCGGACTTCATCGAAAAGCCGTTCGAGGCCGAGCGACTGCTGCTCCTCGTCAAGCGCGCGACCGAGACCGAACGGCTGCGCGCCGAGGTCGAGGATCTGCGTGCCAGTGCCGGCCGCGATACGGACCTCACCGGCAGCTCGGCGGCGATCAACACCGTCCGCGCGACCCTGAAGCGCGTCGCGCAGACAGGCAGCCGCGTACTCATCTCGGGCGGGCCGGGGGTGGGCAAGGAAGTCGCCGCGCGCCTACTGCATGCCTGGAGCCAGCGTGCCGGCGCGCCCTTCGTCATCGTCAGCGCGGCGCGAATGACGCCCGAGCGCGTCGAGGAGGAATTGTTCGGCGTCGAGGAAGCCGGCGATCTCGTCCGCCCCGGTCTGCTTGAACAGGCGCATGGCGGGACGCTGTTCCTCGACGAGATCGCCGACATGCCGGTGGCGACGCAGGCACGCATCCTGCGCGTGCTGACCGACCAGAGCTTCACCCGCGTAGGCGGTACCCGCGTGGTAAAGGTCGACGTGCGCGTCGTCTCCGCCACCGCCCGCGACTTGATGGTCGAGATCGGGGAGGGGCGATTCCGAGAGGACCTCTATTATCGCCTCAACGTCGTGCCCGTCGTCATTCCCCCGATTGCCGACCGGCGCGAGGACATTCCGCCGCTGGTCGAGCATTTTGTCGCGCGATACGCCACCGATCGTCGCGTACCGACGCCGGAGGTCGCACCCGATGCGATGGTCGCGCTGCAAAGCTATGAATGGCCGGGCAATGTCCGCCAGCTTCGCAACGTCGTCGAGCGGACCGTAATCTTGGCGCCCGGCGACCGGATCGGCCGCATCGACCTCGATCTTCTGCCCCCCGAAGTGCTGCAGACCGGCCGCGACGGCGGCGGGATCGGGGCGAGCGCGATCATGGGCACGCCGCTGCGCGAAGCACGCGAGACGTTCGAGCGCGAATATCTGCGTGTTCAGATCCGGCGCTTTTCCGGCAATATCAGCCGGACGGCGAGCTTCATCGGCATGGAGCGTTCGGCCCTCCATCGAAAGCTCAAGCTGCTCGGCATCACCGAAACGCGCGAGGATTAGGGCCGGGGCGCTGGACGCCCGGCCCCATCGTCCCTACCTTGGCGCCACGCGCCGTCGTGGCGCGCGACCGACGCCGTGCGAAGCGGCGCGCAGCGGGTAATTCCCGCCAAGAACAAGGGATCGACCGATGGCCGACAAGCAGACCTCGCTCCAGGACCAGTTCCTCAACGCGCTCCGCCGTTCCAAGACGCCGGTGACGATGTTCCTCGTCAAGGGCGTGAAGCTCCAGGGAATCGTCACCTGGTTCGACAATTTCTCGGTCCTGCTGCGCCGCGACGGCCAGTCGCAGTTGATCTACAAACATGCGATCTCGACGATCATGCCGACCGGCAGCGTCGACCTGTCGCCGATCATCGACAGCGTTTCGGATAACGGCAGCAAGAACCCGGTATTGCAGGAAATCTTCCTGAGCGCGGTGCGCCGCCAGCAGGAGCCGGTGACGATGTTCCTCGTCAACGGCGTGATGCTGCAGGGCCAGATCGCGGCGTTCGACCTTTTCTGCATGCTGCTCCAGCGCGACGGCATGTCGCAGCTCGTCTACAAGCACGCGGTTTCGACGATCCAGCCGGCCAATCCGCTCAACTTGGCCGAGGAGCAGGCGCAGGGGGACGCAGCCTGAGCACCGGGTTCGATCGCGATGCCGAGGAGTTCGCCCGCGGTGCCCGCGCCATCGTCGTGCTGCCCGATCAGGGCGGCGCCAGCCGCGAGGTGGACGCCCGGCTCGAGGAAACCGCCGGTCTTGCTGCCGCAATTGGCGTAGAGGTGGTCGAGCGGGTGGGCTTTCGCGTCCGCCAGCCGCGCCCCGCGACGCTGATCGGCGGCGGCCAGGTCGAAAGCCTGCACGAGCGGGTCGAAGCGCTGGACGTTGGCGTGGCGGTGTTCGATGCGGCGTTGACGCCCGTGCAGCAGCGCAACCTCGAAACCGGGCTGGGTTGCAAGGTGATCGACCGGACCGGTCTGATCCTCGAAATCTTCGGCGAGCGGGCGCGGACGGCCGAGGGGCGGTTGCAGGTCGAGCTGGCGCATCTCGATTACCAGTCGTCGCGGCTCGTGCGTAGCTGGACTCACCTCGAGCGGCAGCGCGGCGGCTTCGGCTTTCTCGGCGGCCCCGGCGAGACGCAGATCGAGGCCGACCGCCGGATGATTCGCGATCGCATGGCGCGCCTGCGCCGCGAGCTCGAACAGGTCAGCCGCACGCGTACGCTCCACCGCGACCGGCGGCAGCGGGCGCCGTGGCCGGTGGTGGCGCTGGTCGGCTACACCAACGCGGGCAAGTCGACCCTGTTCAACCGCCTGACCGGGGCGGGGGTGATGGCCGAAAACCTGCTGTTCGCCACGCTTGACCCGACGCTGCGCCAGGTGTCGCTACCGGGGATCGACAAGGCGATCCTGTCGGACACGGTGGGCTTCGTCTCCGACCTGCCGACGCAGCTCGTCGCCGCGTTCAAGGCGACGCTGGAAGAGGTGGTGTCGGCCGATCTGCTGATCCACGTCCGCGACATCGCGCATCCCGACAGCGAGGCGCAGCGCCAGGACGTCGAGGACGTGCTGACCGAGATCGGCGTCGATCCCGACACGCCGCGGATCGAGGCTTGGAACAAGCTCGACGCCCTCGATGCGGTCGGCCGCGGCGAGGTGATCGAGGATGCGCAGGCCAAGACCGGCGTCGTCGCAATCTCGGCGCTGACCGGGGAGGGGGTCGACGACCTCGTCGCCGCGGCGGCGGCGCGGCTGACGGCGGGGCATCGGCGCTTCATCCTGACGCTCGATCCGGCGGACGGGGCCGGGGCGGCTTGGCTGCACCAGCATGGCGAGGTGATCGACCACTGGATGGCGGATGACGGCGCGCATTACGAAGTGCGATTGGCGCCCGAGGACCATGAGCGATTTGTGAGCCGCGCCGGCTAAGTCATTCCGTCGACTTCACCTTCTGCCATAAGGCTTCCTGGCTTTCGAGGTCGAGGGTCGGGAATGCCTCGCCGGCCTCGGCCTCCATCGCGCGGAAGCGACGCTCGAACTTCGCGTTGCCCCGGCGAAGCGCGGCTTCGGGATCGATACCGTGAAAGCGCGCCCAGTTGACCACCGCGAACAGAAGGTCGCCGACCTCCTCCGCGCGGTGGTCAGGATTTGAGGCGGCCTCGACCTCGGCCAGTTCCTCGTCGATCTTCGCGCGCGCGCCGCTTGCGTCCGGCCAGTCAAAGCCGGTGCGCGCGGCGCGCTTCTGGAGCTTTTCGGCGCGCAGGAGCGCCGGCAGGCCGAGCGCCACGCCGGCAAGCGCGCTCTTGTCGTCCTTCGCGGCGCGCTCTTCCGCCTTGATCGCTTCCCAAAGGTGGTGACCGCCGTTCTCGCGGTCACCAAAAATGTGCGGATGGCGACGCTCCATCTTGTCGCTGATCGCGGCGACGACATCGGCGAGCGTGAACGCGCCGGCTTCCTCGGCCATGCGGCTATGGAAGACGACCTGAAGCAGCAGGTCGCCGAGTTCCTCCTTCAGCTCGGCCATGTCGCCGCGCTCACACGCATCGGCGACTTCATAGGCTTCCTCGATCGTGTAAGGGGCGATCGATCGGAAATCCTGCGCGCGATCCCATTCACAACCATCGACCGGATCGCGCAGGCGGGCCATGATCGCAACCAGACGCTCGATCATGACGGGCGCTCCATAAGTTCGATAATACACATTATGTAAATATCAGCCGCGTTTTGGCTCGAGGATCAGGGTGCTGCCCTCGACCCGCCAACTGCCCAGCCGCGACAGGAAGTTCATGCCCACGACGCTCATGTCGCCGAAACTTGGCGAGATGACGACCGACAGGTCGCGCGTTTCGAGGCCGCCGATCGCGAATGTCTGGGCGACACCCCGACGCGCCTGAACCGGTCCGTTCGCCGTGGCGAGCATCACCGGAAAGTCCGCCTCGTCCGTGATCCCGGCGGCACGCGCCGCGTCCTCGGACAAGGCCGTGATCGTCGCGCCGCTGTCGATCAGCATCTGCTGGCGCGTGCCATTGATGCGAACGTCGGCATAGAAATGCCCGTCCGGCGACTGTCGGATGCGAACCGTATCGCCCGAAACTTGCTGCCCGGTCAGCCCCGCGCGTTCGGCAAGCAGGATCAGGCGGTCGCGATTGGCGAACAGCACGAACAGCACGCCCGCGATCGCCGCCCAGCCGAGCAGATTGCGGACGACAACCGCTGCGGAAACACGACGGGCGCCCAGTGCGCTCAGCACGAGGACCAAGGCACCGACGCCCCAGAGCAGTTCGACCGACGTGTCGCCGTTCATGGCGCGAGCACCATACCGTCATAGCCGAGTTCGACGCCGGCCGGCAGCTCCGCATTGAGCGTCCGGTAATCCATCGAATTGTCCATATGGATCAGCACCGCGCGGCGCGGTCCGACACGCTCGATGTGGGAAAGCGCGAGCGGAAGGTGATTATGCGATGGATGCGGGTGACGGCGCAGCGCATCGAGAACCCAGACATCGCAACCTGAAAAGGCGCGCACCATCTGGTCGGTAATCTTATGAAAATCCGTAGAATAAACGATATTTTTATCATCCCGTGCGAAGCTTAACCCCGCACTGGTGATCTCGCCATGCGGCTGATCGACGACTTCGATCGCCACACCGTCGATCGTCATCCTGTCGGGCAGCGTGCTCAGCGTCGCGACGGGACGATAGCCGCCTCCGCCCTCGAACACATAAGCGAAGCGCGATGCCAGCACCGCGGCGGTTGCATGGCGCGCATAGCATGGCACGGGGCGACCAAGCGCGTGGGCAAGCTGGCGCAGATCGTCGATGCCGTGGGTATGGTCCGCGTGATCGTGCGTCCAGATGACGGCATCCACCCGCCCGACGTTCGCAGCATTGAGCTGTTCCCGCATGTCCGGGCCGGTGTCGATCAGGATACGGACGTCGCCGCTCTCGACCAGCGCCGAGCAGCGCGTCCGCCGGTTGCGCGGCTCGGCGGGATCGCAGGCGCCCCAGTCGTTGCCGATCCGCGGCACGCCCGACGACGTGCCGCACCCCAGCAACGTCAGCTTCACGCGCGCGTCTTTTGAAAGAGGGTGTGAAAGTTCGCGGCGGTCGCGGCGCCCAACGCCTCCGCCGTCGTCCCGCGAAGGTTCGCAAGAAAGGCGCAGGTATCGGCGACGAACCCCGGCTCGCCCGGCTTGCCACGATGCGGAACGGGCGCGAGGAACGGCGCATCGGTTTCGATCAGCAGCCGCTCGATCGGCAGCCGCGCGGCAGTTTCCTGAAGGTTGCGGGCGCTCTTGAACGTCACGATGCCGGAGATCGAGATGTAGAAGCCATGGTCGATCATCCGGTCGGCGAACGGCCCGGTGCCGGTGAAACAGTGGATGACGCCGGGAAAAGGCCCCTTGCCCAACTCTTCCTCCAGCAGCGCCGCGGTGTCGTCCTCCGCGTCGCGGGTGTGCACGATGATCGGCAGGCCCGTCTCGCGCGCGGCGGCGCAGTGCGCGCGAAAGCTCGCCGCCTGCGCGCTGCGGTCGCTGTGGTCGTAGTAATAGTCGAGGCCGCATTCGCCGAGGCCGACGACGCGGGGGTGCGCCGCCGCCGCGACCAGCTTGGCCGCGTCGACGTCCGGATGCGCGTCCGCTTCATGGGGGTGGATGCCGACGCTGGCCCAGACGTCGGGCTCGCGCTCGGCGACCGCAATGACGTCACCCCATTCGCGCTCGCGCGTCGAGATGTTGAGCATCGCGGTCACGCCGCGCGCGCGGGCCCGTTCGAGGACGCTCTGCTGTTCCTCGACCAAGCCCTTGTAATTCAGGTGACAATGACTGTCGGCCAGCGTCATGCCGCCGCTTCCTCCTCGGGCACGTCCAGACGCGGGAAGATGGGGGTCGGGGGCGCGATGCGAAAGCCCTCCCCCGCCTTTCGCGCGTACCAGCCGTCATCGGCTAGCGCGGCATGATCGCGTTGCTCGGCCCCGAGCTGGTCGAGCATCGCGCCAGCGGCGGCGGGCACGACCGGCAGGATCGTGATCGCCAGCAGCCGGATCGCGCGGACCAGCGTGCCGAGCACCGCATGCATCCGCTCGGGATCGGTCTTGCGCAGCGACCAGGGGGCCTGGACGTCGATATACTGGTTGCAGGCGAAGACGCCGCGCATCCATGCCTCTAGCGCGGGCGTGATCGACTGGTCAGCGAACAAACGGACGAACTCGGCATTGGCGTCGGCAACCGTCGCCAGCAGGGCTGCGTCCGCGCCGTCCCCGCGACCGGCCTCGGGCAGCACGCCGTCGAGGTTCTTGGCGATGAAGCTCAGCGTGCGCTGCGCCAGGTTGCCGAAGCTGTTGGACAGGTCGGCGTTCGCGCGCGTCGCGATCGCGCGCGGGCTGTAGCTGCCGTCCTGCCCCCAACTGATATCGCGCAGCAGGAAGTAGCGCAGCGGATCGACGCCGAACGCATCGGCCAGCGCCAGCGGATCGGCGACGTTGCCCAGCGACTTCGACATCTTCTCGCCCTTGTTGAGGACGAAGCCGTGGCCGAACACCTCGCGCGGCAGCGGCAGGTTCGCGGACATGAGGAAAGCCGGCCAGTAAACCGCGTGAAAGCGGACGATATCCTTGCCGATGACGTGCAGGTCGGCGGGCCAGTAGCGCCAGAGATCGCCCTGATCGGGATAGCCCGCGCCCGTAAGGTAATTGGTCAGCGCGTCGACCCAGACATACATGACGTGCCCCGGGCTGTCCGGCACGGGTACCCCCCAGTCGAAGCTGGTGCGGGACACCGACAGGTCCGTCAGTCCCCCCTCGACGAAGCGGAGCACTTCGTTGCGGCGGCTTTCCGGGCGAATGAAAACCGGATTGGCGGCGTAGAGGTCGAGCAGCGGCCGTTGATATTTCGACAGGCGGAAGAACCAGGTTTCCTCCGCGGTCCACTCGACGGGCGTGCCCTGCGGCGACAGGCGCTGGCCGCCCTCCCCGTCGGTCAATTCCTTCTCTTCGTAGAACGCCTCGTCCCGGACCGAGTACCAGCCTTCGTACCGATCGAGATAGAGATCGCCCGACGCCTTCATCGCCTCCCAGATCGACTGGCTGGCGCGGTAGTGATCTGCCTCGACCGTGCGGATGAAACGATCGTGGCTGATGTTAAGACGGTCCGCCATCTCGCTGAAATAGGCGGACATCTCGTCCGCCAGTTCGCGCGCGGTGATGCCGCGGTCGCGGGCGGTCTGCGCCATCTTCAGCCCGTGCTCGTCGGTGCCGGTCTGGAAGCGGACGTCGCGGCCCGCCTGCCGCTGGAAACGCGCGATCGCGTCGGCGGCGATCATCTCGTACGCATGGCCGATATGCGGGCGGCCGTTGGGATAATGGATCGCGGTGGTGATGTAGAAGGGCTCGGACATGGCCCCGCTCTAGGGCGCGTCCCGCGGTGCGGCAAGCGGATCAGCGCGGGGCGAGACGCGCGACGATGCCGCCGAGTTCGAACACGGTCCCGGCGGCATCCTGAGTCAGGGCGACCGCGATCCCGCCCACCGATCGGGCCGCGTCATGCGCGTCGAGTGCGGTGCGCAGGCGTTCGCCGGACGCGAGGCGCGCCTGTTCGGCGATGAAGGCGGGCACCCGCTCGACGAACGCGGTGAACCGCTCGGTCGCGCCCTTGCCGGACAATCCCTTGGCGAGGCGTCCGCGCACGGCATTGTCACGATCCCCGGTCGTGGCGATCTCGGCCAGATCGCGCTCGATCGCCGCCATGTCGAGCCCGGCAAAGGCGAGTGCGCGGCCGGGCGAACCGGCCCCAGCGCGGACCAACGCGGTCACCTCCGCCTCCGGCAAGTCGGGCGCCTCGCTGCGAAGCACCCGCGCCACCTGATCGTCGGCCAGCGCCGAAAAGCGCAGCGAGCGGCAGCGCGAGCGGATCGTCGGCAGCAGCCGACCGGGCGAGTGGCTGACGAGGAGGAAGATCGTCCCCGCGGGCGGCTCCTCCAGGTTCTTGAGCAGCGCGTTGGCGCCGCTGCGTTCCAGATCGTCGATCGCGTCGATCAGGACGACGCGCCGCGGCGACAGGGCCGGCTTGGTCGCGAACATCGGTTGCAGCGTGCGAACCTGGTCGATGGTGATGCTGCGCTTCAGCCCGTCGTCGGGCTTGGCTGCATCCTTGGGCAGGCGCACGAGCTCGCGATAATCGGGATGTGCGCCGCTCGCCAGCAACCGCGCGACGCGGTGGTCGGGCGATAGCGGCCCGCTGGGCGGCACCGCGGGATCGAGCGCGCGGGCGAGTAGCAGCGCCGCGGCTTCCCGCGCGAACCGGCCCTTCCCCACACCCTCCGGGCCGGCGATCAGCCAGGCATGGTGGATCGCCTCGCCCCCAATCGCCGCGGCAAAGGCCGCGCGCGGCGCGTCGTTGCCGATGAGCGGTGTCATGGCAGCAGGTCGGCAAGCGCCTCGATCAGCGCCGCCGTCACCTGATCCGGCGCGGCGGCGGCGTCGATGCGGCAGACCCGATCGGGCTCGGCGGCGGCGATGCGCGCGAACCCCTCGGCCACCGCGGCGTGAAAGCCGGTGCCGCGGGTTTCAAACCGGTCACTGGCCGCCCCGCCCCGTCCCGCCGCGCGCGCCGCGCCCTCCTCGGGCGGCAATTCGAGCAGGAACGTGCGGTCGGGCATCAGCCCGCGCGACCCGAAGCCGTGGAGCGCGAGGATCGCGGCATCGTCGATCCCCTGTGCCCCCTGATAGGCGCGGGTCGAATCGACATAGCGGTCGCAGATCACCCAATGCCCCGCGCCGATCGCCGGCCGGATGCGCTTCTCGACATGATCGGCACGCGCGGCGGCGAACAGCAATGTCTCGGCATGCGGGCTCCAGCGGCCGACATCGCCCTGCATCAGCAGCTCGCGGATCGCCTCCGCCCCGTCGCTGCCGCCGGGTTCGCGGGTGACGAGGACGTGGAGACCGCGTGCCTCGAGCGCGGCGGCGAGGGCGCGGGCCTGTGTCGACTTGCCCGCACCCTCCCCGCCCTCGAGCGTGATGAACCGCCCTGGGCTCAAGCGCCGAACAGCCCCATCAACCCGGCCCAGACACGGCCGAAGAAGCCGGCTTCCTCGACCGCGCTTTCGGCAACAAGCGGCAGGCGCTGCTCGCCGAGGTCAGCGCTGGTGATGACGAGGTCGGCGATATGCTGGCCCTGCTTGATCGGCGCCTTGACCGGCCCCTGATAGACGACCTTCGCGGTCATCGCCGCGTTGCTGCCCGCGGGCACGGTGACGTTGAGGTCGCGAGGTGCGACGAGGCCGACGGTCGCGGCATTGCCGAGCTGGACGTCCGCGGTCTCGACGCGCTTGCCTTGCTTGACCACGGGCTTCGCCTTCCACGCGTTGAAGCCCCACTGCATGAAGCGCACCGATTCACTGATGCGCTGGTTGAAGCTGTTAAGGCCCGCGACGACCATCACCAGGCGGCGGCCATTCTGTTCGGCGGAGCCCGTGAAGCCGTAACCCGCCTCTTCGGTATGGCCGGTCTTCAGCCCGTCGGCACCGGCGACGCGGCCGAGCAGCGGATCGCGGTTCGCCTGAGTTATGGCGTTGCCGCCCATCGTCTGGCCCCAGGTGAAGTCCTGTCGGCTGTAGAACTTCTTGTAGAGGTCCGGGTAGTTCTGGATCGTCGCCTTGGCGAGATGGGCTAGGTCGCGCGCGGTGACCATCGTGCGCCCCTCGTCGGGCCAGCCGTTCGACGTGCCGAACTGGCTGTTCGACAGGCCGATCGCCTTGGCACGCTGGTTCATCAGGTTGACGAACGCCTCCTCGGTGCCGGCGACGCCCTCCGCCAGCACGACGCAGGCGTCGTTACCCGACAGCACGACGACGCCGTAAAGGAGGTTCTCGACGGTCACCTGCTCGTTCGGCGACAGGAACATCGTCGAGCCCGCCTTCGGCCCGTGCCACTTGGCCCAGGTTTCGGGGCGGACGGTCAGCTTCTGGTCTAGCTTCACCTCGCCGCGCTTGATCATGTCGAAGAGGACATAGACCGTCATCATCTTCGCCATCGACGCGGGCGGCATCCGGCGGTCGGCGTCCTTGGCATAGAGCACCGCGCCGGAGGACAGATCCTCCAGATAGGCGACGGGCGCCGGCGTGTCGAACGGCGGGCGCTGCGCCGCGGCGGGGGCAGCGGCGAGGAGGACGAGCGGCGAAAGGGCAAGCAGGCGGTTCATCGGTGGAAATTTACCCGGTGGCTTGAGGAACATCAGGGGATACGGACGAGCGCGGCACCGGCCTGACCGCGGCGTGCGGCGGCGGCGCGGGCGGCCTCGGCGGCGGCGCGATCGGCGAAGGGGCCGAGTTGGACGCGATAGAGATTGCCCGCTGCGCTGACTCGGCCGCCGAGTTGGGCGGCGAGCGCGCGGGCATTGGCCTCGCTCGACAGCGCGGCGACCTGGACGCCCCAGCCGGTTGTCGGGGTCGGCTTGGGCCTCGCGGCGGCGGCTGGTTTTGGTGTGGGAGCGGATGCCGGTGCGCGTTCGGGCAGCATCTTGGGCTCGGGCTTCGGCCTCGCGACTTGGGGCTTCGGCGCGGGGGGCCTGGCGACGGGTGGCGCTGGTCGCGACGCGCTCGCGGCCCTGAGCGCGGGCAGTTCCTTGCGCAGCCCAACGAGCAGGACCGGCGGTGCGTCGAGCCGCGCCGTGGCAGGCTGCCCGTTGCGCAGGGCGGCGACGTCCGGCGGCGACGGCCGCGCGCCGCGGACCCGCACCGGCGCGCCCGCGTCGACGCCCAGTTGGCTCAGCGCATCCGCCGACAGTGCGATGGGCTGACCGGCGCGCGCGGGCGTGGCATCCTTGACCATCAGCAGCACCGTCCGGCCGGTGTCGAGCGACGTCACTTCGACGAAGCTGCCGATCGGCAAGGTCGCATGCGCCGCGCCGGTCGCGATCTCGGCCGCGCCGGCATAGCCGACGGCATCGTACCGCTCGCCCTCGTTCGAGGCGGCGCTCGGCCCCGCGCCCGGCGGGGGCGCGTCCTGCCCTGGTACGGCGCCCGCGAGAATCAGTGCGAGAAGATCAACTGGCGACGGCATCGGCGAGCAGTCCTACCGAAAGCGCGTAGAAATTGGAGCAGTTGTAATCGAGGATGACGCGGTAGTTGCCCGTCAGCAGATACGCCGTCTGGCCCGGGCCGTCGGGCTCGATCAGCGTCGCCTGCACCTCGTCGGCGGGCCAGCGGCCACGCTGCGGCACCATGCCCATCGCGCGCCATTCGCGCATCGTCCGCCACTCGCTGTGCCGCTCGAACACGCGCGGGCATCGCGGCGACAGCGTGCGCGTCGTCATCCCTGCCCGGTCGAAACCGGCGGGCACGTTGACCGCGACCCCCCATGGCTGTCCCGCCCGCCACCCGGCGTTGACGAAGTAGTTGCCGATCGAGGCCAGTGCATCGGCCTCGTTCGTCCAGATGTCCGCCTTCCCGTCGCCATCACCGTCGCGGGCGAGGCGCAGATAGATCGACGGCAGGAACTGCGGGTAGCCCATCGCGCCGGCCCAACTGCCCTTCAGCCGCTCCCGCGGCACGCCGCGGTCGAGGATCTTGAGCAGTGCGATGAACTCACCCTCGAACAGCGCGCGGCGACGCCCCTCATAGGCGAGCGTCGCGAGCGAGCGGGCAAGGTCGAAGTCGCCGGTATAGGCCCCGTAATTGGTCTCGTGCCCCCAGATCGCGACCATGATCGACTCGGGGACGCCCGTCTCGGCTTCGATCCGCGACAGCTTCGAGCGATTGGCGGCATAGGCACGCTGTCCGCGGCCGATGCGCGCCGCATCGACGTGACGGGCGCGATAGGGCGCGAAGTTGAGCACCGCGCTCGGCGGGCCGCTGACGCCGCCAGGCTGGGCGCGATCGAGTTCGACCACCCGCGGATTGACCGTCAGCGTCGGCAGTACCGCATCCAGCGTCCGTGCGCTCACCCCGTCCGCCAGCGCGCGGCCGCGCACCTGCGACAGATAGGCCTGGAAGCCCGCATCGTCCTGTGCCGCCGCGCCGCCGGCCGTGCCGACCGCGACCGCGGCGCCCAGGAGCGCCGCTTTCCACCTACGCATATCACCCAACCCCAGCATGCGCCCGATGTGCCACAGTCGCGCCCGCGCCAGAACCCCCTTATCGCCGCCCCTTGCACAAATGCGCCGCAGGGCGCTAACGCCCCGGCGACGCGGAGAGGTGGCCGAGTGGTTTAAGGCAGCGGTCTTGCACACCGCCGTGGGTGGAAGCTCACCGTGGGTTCGAATCCCACCCTCTCCGCCACCGGCCCCCGGCGATCAGGCGACCTTGACGACGAGCTTGCCGAAATTGCGGCCGCGCAGCAGATCGATGAACGCGGTCGGCGCGTTCTCCAGCCCCTCGACCACGTCCTCCTTGTACTTGAGCCTGCCCTCGGCGATCCACTGCGCGGCTTCGCGGTAGAAGTCGCGGCGCTGGTCGGCGAACTCGATCTGGATGAAGCCGCGGATCGTCAGGCTCTTGGTCAGGATATCGCGCATCGTGCCGGGCAGGCGGTCGCGGCCGGTATTGGCGCCCGCTTTCTCGTTGTAATGTGCGATCAGGCCGCAGACGGGCACGCGGGCATAGGGGTTGAGGAGCGGGAACACCGCTTCCCAGACGGCGCCGCCGACATTTTCGAAATAGACGTCGATGCCGTCCGGGCATGCCGCCTTGAGCTGCTCGACGAAGTCGGGCGCGCGGTGGTCGACGACGGCGTCGAAATTCAGTTCGTCGCGGACGAACGCGCATTTCTCCGGTCCGCCGGCGATCCCGACCGCCCGCGCGCCCTTGATCTTCGCGATCTGTCCGACGGCCGAGCCGACCGCACCGCTGGCCGCGGCCACGACGACGGTCTCGCCGGGCTTGGGCTTGCCGATCGTCAGCAGGCCGGCATAGGCGGTGAAGCCCGGCATCCCGAGCACGCCGAGCGCGGTGCTGACCGGCGCCGCCGCGGGATCGAGCTTGCGCAGCCCCGTGCCGTCCGACAGCGCGTAGCTCTGCCAGCCCGAGTGCGAGAGCACGACGTCGCCCTCGGCGTAATCGGGGTGGCGCGAGGTGACGACGCGGGCGACGGTGCCGCCCTCCATCACCGCGCCGATCTTGACCGGCGCGGCATAGGATTTCGCCGCGCTCATGCGTCCGCGCATATAGGGGTCGAGCGAGAGATACAGGATTTCGAGCAACACCTGTCCGTCAGCCGGCTCTGGCACCTCGGCGGTGTCGATCGTGAAATCAGCGGGCGTGGGCTCGCCATCGGGGCGGGCAGCGAGAAGGATGCGGCGGTTGGTGCGGGCGGTCATCGGCGGGGTTCCGTACAGCAAGGTGGAATGCCGGACGAACGCCCTCGCCGCCGGCTCGTTCCGGTGCCGCAACGCTTCCTTCAGTCGTCGAGCAGCGCGTCGGTCATCCGCATCAGCGCGCCGCCAAGACCGCCGAGCGCGAAAGCGGGCCGCATCGAGTCGCGCCCGTCGTCGAGCCGCATCGACATGCGGGCCTTTACCGGCGTACCGGGTAGCCTCGGGCGTTCGGTCGTATCGGCGCACAGTTCGCTGTTGGGGCGATCCCCCGGCAGCAGGTCGAGCGGCAGGGGCTCCGCGGTCAGGCGTGGCAGGCGGGGCGCGCGTGGCTCAGCGGTGGTCAGGCGAAGGTCGAGGGTCGTCGGCAGGCGCAAGGCGGTCGGTGCGGACGGCGGCCCGTCTGCGGCAAGGCCGCCAGCGAGCATCATTCCCATCGCCACCGAAACCAGCGCGGCCATCGCGGTTCCCCACCCTCCCAGGCCGAGACAGCCGGGGATGTGGCCGAAACATGGCCGAAAGCGGGCGCAGTTACCAGCGCGAATGTAGGTGCGTTGCGGACCGACCTCAGCCGGCGGTCAGGAGATCGAACTCGAACGGGGAAAGCGGCTCGTCGAACTGGCATCCCGCCTCGTAATCGCGCGACCAGACGATGCGCGTCAGCCGGCGGACGGCGCCCGGCAACGTCAGCAGGATGCTGCTGCCGGGGATGAGATCGCTGAAGGTCTGGAGCCGCGCGCCGCTCATCGACAGATCGGTGATGCGACAGAGGCTGCCGTGGCGCCCCTCGTCGAACAGGCCGGCGTCGATCGAGACGGCCTTTCGGGTGGCCCGCCGGCTTTCGCCGGCGGCGATCGGGATCAGCTCTGCGGCGATCCGGGTGCGGACGGGGACATGGCTCTCCATGTCCCCGACGCTACGCTGCGTTAGTAAACGCCGCGTAAAGAGGTCACTTCGACTTCAGCGAAAGCCCGCCGAAACGCTTGTTGAAGCGCGCGACCTGGCCACCGGCGTCGAGCAGGCGCTGATTGCCGCCGGTCCAGGCCGGGTGCGCGAGCGGGTCGATGTCCAGCGTCATCAGATCGCCTTCCTTGCCCCAGGTCGAGCGCGTCTCGAACACGGTGCCGTCGGTCATCTGGACGCGGATCATGTGATAGTCGGGGTGGCCGGTCTTCTTCACGTTCAATTCTCCGAAAATACCGCTGGTTTCCGACCAGCGGCGAAGGGCGGGCGCATAGCAGCGCCGCGCCCCCTCTGCAACTCGCGCCGGGTTACGCCGCCTTGGGCGGGTCGGCGATCATCGCGGTGAAGTTGGCCGTCGCCGCCACCGCGCCGTCGATCAGCGCGCGGCCGGCGAACTTGCAGACGCTCGAGCGCTTCTGCACGAACTCGACCTCGAGCGTAAGCAGCACGCCGGGTTCGACGGGCTTCCGGAACTTGGCTTCCTCGATCGCCATGAAATAGACGAGCTTGCCCGACCCGGCTAGGCCGAGGCTCTCGACCGCGAGCACGCCGGCGGCCTGCGCCAGCGCCTCGACGATCAAAACACCGGGCATGATCGGACGACCGGGGAAATGCCCCTGGAAGAAGCCCTCGTTGATCGTCACTGCCTTGACCGCGCGGATCGACTTGTCGGGGACGATTTCCTCGACGCGATCCACCAGCAGCATCGGATAGCGATGCGGCAGCGCAGCCATCACGCGGGTGACGTCGAGCGGGCCGAGCGCAGCGCGCCCGGCCTCACCCGTCGTTACGGTGTCGGTCACCGGCCCGGCGTGGCGGCCGGACGCGCAGGCGCCGCCGCAGCTGCCGGCGCGGCCGCCGCGCCCTGCTGGCCCCCCGGCTGCCAGTTCGCGGGCGGCGTGATGCTGACATTGGGGACGAGGCGGTTGAGCTCCGCGGTCACGTCGGCGGTGATGTCGGCCGAAGGCTGCGTCTGAACGGCGGCCTCGGGACGCAGCAGCAGCGTCACCTTCTTCTTCGACATGGCGGCGTTGACCGCTGCCTGAAGCTGCGCGCCGATCTGCTCGGCGGCATAGGCGCGGGCGCGCTGCACCGGCTGGGTCAGGCGCTGGAGCTCGGCATTCGCGGCCTGCTCCTTCTGCTGGATCGTGTTGGCCTGGGTGCGCAGCGCCGCCTCGTTCGCGTTGGGGGCCGAACGCGCCTTCTGGAAGGCGTCGACCAGCGGGCGAAGCTCGTTCTGGACGGCGGTCTGGCGCGACTGCGCCTGGTCGAGCTGCGCCTTGTAGGTCGTCTGGATCTGCGAGATCGCGGTCTTCCAGGCGTTCGATTCGAGCACCGCACCCTCGGGATTGGCGACGGCGATGCCGTTGACCTGCGCCAGCGACGGCGTGGCGATCGCAACCGGGGCGAGCGCCGCGGCAATGAGGAACTTGTTCATTAGAAAGCGGCTCCAACGTTGAAGGTGAGAAGCTTGGGATCGTCGCCGTCGACCGAGATGATATCCTTGGCGAGATCGATGCGCAGCGGCCCGAACGGCGAGTTCCAGTTGACGCCGACGCCGACGGTGATGCGCGGCTTGGGCGTGTCGCCGACGAAGCGCTCGAGGAACGGCGAGATCGTCTGCGACGCGGCCGAGTTCGGATCGTTGCCCGAGCAGGTGCCGCCATAGGTCGCCGAATAGCCGACCGCACAGGTCGTCAGTCGGGTGCCCGACACGCCGCTCTCGGTGAAGCTGTTGATGTAGAGCTGCTGCCCCGTATCGGTCGTGACCGGGCGGACGAGATCGAGCAGGCGCGGCGAGCCGTCGACGTTGAACACCGGCTTGCCGCTGGCATCGGTCGCCTGCGTGAAGGTCGCGGTCGGCAGCGGCTTCTTGATGTTGAACAGCGAACCGAGCTGGACATAGACCGACGGCCGCAGCCCCAGTTCCTGCGCGCCCGAACCGAGCGGGATTTCGAGCTCCGCCCGGCCGAGATAGTAGGCTTTGCCGCCCAGCGGATCGTCGACGATGCTCTGGCGATCGGTCTGGAGGATGATGTTGCCGTTTTCGTCGGTCGTGTACGGCGTGCGCAGCACGCGCGGGCCGACGCCGCGGATGTCGAAGCCGCGGAACTGCGGCTCACCGAGATAGAAGCGGTCGACGATGCGGACGGGGTCGATCCCCGGCCCGCGATCGTTCTCGAGGCTGTGGATATAGCCGCCCTGCGCGTTCACCGAGAAGATGAAGCCGCCGCCAAGGCCCCAGAAGCGGCTATATTCGCCGCGGCCACGGATATAGCGCACGTCGCCGCCGAGACCCGCGAAATCGACACCCGCGGTCAGGCGCTGGCCGCGCGTCGGCCGCAGGCGGCTGTTGAGGCTGTCATAAACGAGCGTCAGGCCGACGAGCGACGTCAGGCGGTTGCCGAGCTGCTCGCACAGATAGCGGCCGGCCTTCAGCGGGTCGCAGAAGCCGTTGGTGAAATAGAGCGATTCGTCGAGGCTGACGTCGTCCTGGCTGAGCTGATAGCGGCCCGACAGCGACCAGTACTCGGTCAGCGGCACACCCGCGACGATCTGGAACCCGGTCGAGGTCTGGCTGAACGTCGTGTTGCGATCGTTGCCGATGAAGTTGAACGAGTTGAAGTCGCGGCGGAAGATCGTGCCGCCCAGCGCGATGTTCTTGTCGAACAGATAGGGCTCGGTGAAGCCTAGCTCGACCGACTTCGAATAAGCCGAATAATTGGCCTGGAGGCGCAGATCCTGCCCCTTGCCGCGGAAGTTGCGCTGGCGGATCGAGCCCTGAAGGATGAACCGCTCGAGGCTGGAGAAGCCCGCGGACAGCGTCAGCTCGCCGGTCGAGCGTTCCTCGACATTGGCGTTGAGGACGACGCGATCGGGCGACGAGCCCTCCTTCTCCTCGATCTCGAACTTGTCCTGGAAGAAGCCGAGCGAGTTGACGCGATCCTGCGACCGCTTGCGAAGGAAGCTGTTATAGGCGTCGCCCTCCGACAGGCGCATTTCGCGGCGGATAACCTCGTCCTGCGTCTGTGTATTGCCGGTGATCTCGATACGCTCGACATAGGTGCGCGACGCTTCGGCGATGTTGAACGTCAGCCCCATCGTCAGCGTTTCGGGGTCGCGGCGATATTCGGGGCGCACGTCGGCAAAGGCATAACCGAACAGGCCGGCGGTTTCGGTCAGCGACGTGACCGAATCCTCGACCTGCTTGGCGTTGAACCAGTTGCCCTTCTTGATCGGCAGACCGGCGGCGAGCTTGGCGCCGTCGAAATCGCGGATGCCGCTGTCGACCTCGACATCACCGAACTTGTAGCGCGGCCCTTCCTCGACCACGTAGGTGATGATGAAGTCTTCCTTGTCAGGCGTCAGCTCTGCCACCGCCGAAATCACGCGGAAGTCGGCATAGCCCTCGGTCAGGTAGAACTGGCGCAGCTTCTGCTGGTCATAGGCCAGACGATCCTGGTCGTAGGACGTGTTCGAGCTGAAGAAGCGGAAGAGGCGTGCCTGCTTCGTCGCCATCTGCTTGCGCAGCGTGTCGTCGTCGTACTGCTGGTTGCCGATGATGTTGATCTGGCGAACCTTGGACTTCGGACCCTCGGTGATCTCGAAGACGACGTCGACGCGGTTCTGGTCGAGATTGACCTGCTTGGGCTCGACCACCGCGGCGAAGCGGCCCTGGCGGCGGTAGAGTTCGATGATGCGCGCGACGTCGGTGCGGACGGCGGTGCGCGTGAAGATCTGGCGCGGCTTGAGCTTGATCTCGGGCAGGATCTTGTCGTTCTTCAACCGCTTGTTGCCCTCGAGCACGATGCGGTTGATGATCGGGTTCTCCTTGACCCGCACGATCAGGTCGCCGCTCTCGACGCCCTCGATCTGCACGTCCTGGAGCAGGTCGGAGGCGAGCAGGTCCTTGATCGCCTGGTCGACGCTCTCGTTGGTATAGGCCTGCCCGACGCGCAGCTTGGTATAGCTCAACACCGTCTCGGGCTCGATCCGCTGGCTGCCGACCACGCGAAGCGACTTGATCGTCCGCGCGGGCGCCGCCTGGATCGCGGGTGCGGGGGCCGGCGCCGCCTGTGCCGCGGGGGTCGCGGCCGGGGCTGCGGTCTGCGCCTGTGCCACGCCCGCCAGCATCGTGCCGGCAAGCAGCATCGCGCCATGCGCACCCATCTTGCTCGCCTTGATCGCCGTCACCGTCGTCCCCACCCAAAATGTCCCGAAGAAAAGTCCCGTATCGGGGCGCAAGCCCCCTGCACGAACCGTGTCAGCCGATCAAGCCGGCGAGACTGCGCCAAAGTCCGAAAGCGCCAAGATCGTTGATCGTCACGAGTAGCATGAGCGCGAGCAGCGCGGCGAGCCCGCCGCGGAATGCCCATTCGAGCACCTGTGGGTCGACGGGCCGGCGGCGTACCGCCTCGATCGCATAGAAAAGAAGGTGCCCGCCATCGAGCATCGGCACTGGCAAGAGGTTGATGAACCCCAAGTTAATCGAGATGAGCGCAATCAAACCGATGAACTCCGGCAGGCCGAGGCTGAGCTGCTGGCCCGACACCTGCGCGATGCGCAGCGGTCCGCCGAGCTCGTCCATCGACCGGCGGCCGGACACGATCTGGCCGATCGTATCGACCATCATGCCGACGATCTCGCCGGTCCGCCGCACGCCGACGAGCGGTGCCTCGATCAGGCCGATTGGTTGGCGTACCGTGCCCGCCGGCCCGATACCGAGCCGGCCGATACGATATTCGTTGCCGAAGCGGTCGCGCTCGCGCTGCTCGCCGATCGTGGCGACGAGAGTCTGCGACGCGCCGCCGCGGTAGATGACGATCTCCGTCCGCTCGCCCGGTCGCAGCCGCGCGAAGCCGGCGATGTCGTCGAACGTCTCGATCGCCCGCCCGCCCAGGGTGCGCACGCGGTCGCCGGGGACCAGGCCGGCGGCGGCGGCCGCGCTGTTCGGCGCGACGATGCCCACCACCGGCGGCGTCCGGCTGACGCCATACGCATAGGCGAAACCACCGAGGATCAGGATCGCGAGGAGGAAATTGATCGCCGGACCCGCCGCGACGATGATCGCGCGCTGCCACACGGGCTTGGCCTGGAAGGTCTGCGCACGCTCGGCCGCGGGCAACGACAGCCATTCGGGGCTTGGCTGGCTGGCGGGGTTCATGTCGCCGGCGAAGCGGACATAGCCGCCGAGCGGCAGCCATCCGAACTTCCACCGGGTGCCCCGCCGGTCGGTGAAGCCCACCACCTCGCGCCCGAAACCGATCGAGAATGCCTCGGCCTTCACCCCGAACCAGCGGCCCGCGAGGTAATGGCCCATCTCGTGCACGAACACGAGCGGACCGATCACCCCGACAAAGGCGAGGACCGTGAACAGGACACCGGGGTTTTCGATCAAGCCACGCGATCCTTTACCCGCTCGGCCGCGACCCGCCGCGCCTCGCCATCGACCGCCAGCACCGCATCGACGTCGAGCGGCGCGGGTGGATCATATGCCGCCAGCGTATCGGCAACGATTGCGGCAATTTCGAGGAAGCCGCAACGCCGCTTCAGGAATGCCTCGACCGCCACCTCGTTCGCGGCATTCAGGATCGCGGGGCGTGCGCCCCCTGCCCCCAGCGCCTCACGCGCGAGACGCAGCGGGGGGAAACGGACGGGATCCGGCGCCTCGAAATCGAGCCGGCCGAGCTTGATAAGATCGAGCGGCGCCAGCGGCGTCGCCATCCGGTCCGGCCAGGCGAGCGTATGCGCGATCGGCACGCGCATGTCGCTCGGCCCGATCTGTGCCAGCATCGAGCCGTCTACATATTCGACCAGCGAGTGGACGGCCGATTGCGGATGGACGACGATATCGATCGCGTCGCCCGAAACGGGGAACAGCCGCGCCGCCTCGATCAGCTCGAGGCCCTTGTTCATCATCGTCGCCGAATCGACGCTGATCTTCGCGCCCATCGACCAGTTGGGATGCGCGACCGCCTGTTCAGGGGTGACGCCCGCCATCTGCTCGAGCGACCAGGCACGGAACGGGCCGCCGCTCGCGGTCAGGATCAGGCGCCGCACGCCCGCGGGGCGATCGCCGGCGAGGCACTGGAAGATCGCGTTATGCTCGCTGTCGGCGGGGAGCAGCGTCGCGCCGCTCGTCCGGGCGGCAGCGAGGATGATCTCACCCGCCGACACCAGCGGCTCCTTGTTGGCGATGACGACGGTGCCGCCGCCCTCGATCGCGGCGAGCGTCGGGCCGAGGCCCGCGCAGCCAACGATCGCGCTCATGGTCCACTCGGCACCAGATCGCGCGGCATCGCAGACCGCTGCCATACCACCGGCAGCGCGCGTCGCGGTCCCGGCCAGCGCCTCGACCAACGCGGGCAGGCAGCTTTCGTCGGCGACGACGGCGAGTTCGGCGTTCGTCCGGCGCGCCGCCTCGGCCAAGCGTACGACGTCGCAATTGGCGGTCAGCGCGACCACGCGGAAGCGGTCGGGCTCGCGCTCGATCAGGTCGAGCGTCGAGGTGCCGATCGAGCCCGTCGCGCCGAGGATGGTCACGGTCCTCATGCCGCCGAAGCTCCCAACACGATCACCAACAATGCCGCCAGCGGCGCGACCGGCACGATCCCGTCGAGCCGGTCGAGCATCCCGCCATGGCCGGGCAGCAGCGTGCCCGAATCCTTGATCCCCGCCCGCCGCTTGAGCCAGCTTTCATACAGGTCGCCCAGCGCCGACACGACCGCCAGCACCGGCGTCATCGCCGCCAGCCATGGCGACAGGCCATATTGCGCCATGATCCCGCCGAGCACCGCCGCGGCGACGAGGCCGCCGAGAAAACCCGACCACGTCTTGTTCGGGCTGATCGCGGGCGCAAAGCGCGGCCCGCCGACCGACCGGCCGACGAAGAACGCCGCGGTATCGCATGCCCAGACGAGGCCCATCGCCCAGAGCGACAGGAACAGCCCGTCGGGCATCGACCGCAGCAGCAGCAGCGACAGCGCCGGCAGCCCGACATAGAGGATGCCGCCCGCCAGTGCCCGCTTCTGCGTCACCGCGCCGACGAAGAACGCCGCGCCGACGACGAGGCCGAGCGAGAAGAAGGACGGGCCGCTGGCGATCGGCGCCATGATCGCGAGCGGGATCGAGATCGCGAACTGGCCGATCTGCTTGTCGCGATGCGACGCGCCGAACATCGCCGACCATTCACTCATCATGATGAGCGCGCCGACGACGACGACCAGCCAGAAGGCGAGCCCACCCCACCAGAGCGCACAGAAGGCGAGCGCCAGAAGGCTGAAACCGACAGTCAGGCGCTGCTTCAGGTTCGCCTTGCGCCGGGCCTTTTCATCGAGGACGACCGGATCGATCGGCGTCACAGGCCACCGAACCGGCGTTGGCGACGCATGAAACACTCGACTGCCTCGGCCAGCGTGTCGGCGTTGAAGTCGGGCCAGAGCGTGTCGACGAACAGGAGTTCGGCATAGGCCGCCTGCCACAACAGGAAGTTCGACAGCCGCTGCTCGCCCGAGGTGCGGATGAGCAGGTCGAGCGGCGGCAGCTCGCGCGTGGTCAGCTCGCCTTCGATCCGTGCCTCGTCGATATCGGCGGGATCGATCGTGCCGTCCCGCGCGGCGGCTGCGAGGCGGCGCGCGGCGGCGGCAATCTCCGCCTGCGCGCCGTAGTTGAGCGCGATGACGATCGTCGGGCCGGTATTGACCGCGGTCCGCGCGATCGCATCGTCGATCATCGCGACCAGATCGCGGGACAGGGCATGATAGTCGCCGATCACCCGCAGCCGCACATTGTCGGCGACCAGCGTCGCGATCTCCGCGCGCAGGAAATGGCGCAGCAGGCCCATCAGGTCCTGCACTTCCTCGGCCGGACGGCGCCAGTTCTCCGACGAGAAGGCGTAGAGCGTCAGCACCTCGATGCCGAGGTCGCGGGCGGCGCGGGTGACGCGGCGCACCGCTTCGACGCCCTGCTTGTGCCCGGCGGCTCGCGGCAAGCGCCGGGCCTTTGCCCAGCGGCCGTTGCCGTCCATGATGATCGCGACATGGCGCGGTCGGTCGCCCGCCAGCGCCGAGGCATCGATCTGGGTCGCCATCAACGCGCCCGTTTGTCGAGGAGCCGAACCACCGGCATCACTTGCCGAGGATTTCCTTTTCCTTCGCCGCCGCCGCCGCGTCGAGGTCGGCAATCGTCGCGTCGGTCAGCTTCTGGACCTCGGTCTCGAGCTTTTTGCGCTCGTCCTCCGAATAGACGCCCTTCTTCTCGTCGGTCTTGAGCGCGTCCATGCCGTCGCGGCGGACGTTGCGGACCGCGATGCGCGCCTTTTCCGCGTACTGCCCGGCGAGCTTGGCGAGTTCCTTGCGGCGCTCCTCGGTCAGGTCTGGGATCGGCAGCCTGAGCGTGTTGCCGTCGTTGATCGGGTTGAGGCCGAGGCCCGCCGAGCGGATCGCCTTTTCCACGGGGCCGACGTTCGACTTGTCCCACACCTGCACCGACAGCATCCGCGGCTCGGGGACCGAGACGGTCGCGACCTGCACCAGCGGCATGTGCGCGCCGTAAACCTCGACGGTGACGGGATCGAGCAGCGAGGTCGAGGCGCGGCCGGTGCGCAGGCCCGCGAGGTCGCCCTTCAGCGATTCGACGGCACCCGCCATGCGGCGCTCGAGATCAGCCTTGTCGTATGCGGCCATGATCGGCTCTCCTTATGCTTGTGGCTTGCGGACGATGGTCGCGGTGCCCTGCCCGCCGATGACGGCGGCAAGATTGCCCTCGTCGCGGATCGAAAAGACGACGATCGGGATGTCGCTGTCGCGGCAGAGCGCGACGGCGCTGGCGTCCATCACCTTGAGATTGTCGGCGAGCACGCGGTCGTAGCTGAGCTCGTCATAGCGGGTCGCGGTCGGCACCTTCTTCGGGTCGGCGTCGTATACGCCGTCGACGCTGGTGCCTTTGAACAGCGCGTCACAGCCCATTTCGGCCGCGCGGAGCGCCGCGGTGGTATCGGTCGTGAAGAACGGCAGGCCCGTGCCCGCCGCGAACAGGACGACCCGGCCCTTTTCCATGTGACGCTGCGCACGCCGGCGGACATAGGGCTCGCACACGCTGGCCATCGGGATCGCCGACTGGACGCGGGTGTCGACGCCCGCCTTCTCCAGCGCGTTCTGCATGGCGAGCGCGTTCATGACGGTCGCCAGCATGCCCATGTAATCGGCCGAGGCACGGTCGAAGCCCTGTGCGGCACCCGCCAGCCCGCGAAAGATGTTGCCGCCGCCGACGACCATGCACAGCTCGACGCCGCTGTCGGCGATCGCCTTCACCTCTTCGGCGACGCGCGCGCAGGTTTCGGGATCGATGCCGTACTGGCCCTGGCCCATCAGGACCTCGCCCGAGAGCTTCAGAAGGATACGCTTGAAAGTGGGGCGGCTCATGGGTCCCGCTTGGTTGAGTGAAGGGGGCAGCAAAACGGCGCGGACCTTAGGAGCCCCGCGCCGTGATGCCAACCTATTACGCCCTTCCCCGCCATGGGCAAGGGCGGAACGGCTTAGTTCTTCGAGAGGCCCGCGGTCGCGGCGACTTCGGCAGCGAAGTCGCTCTCTTCCTTCTCGATGCCCTCGCCGAGCTGGAAGCGGACGTAATCGACCAGCTTGATCGACGCGCCGGCGTCCTTGGCCGCCTTCGCGATGACGTCGCCGACGGGGGTCTTGCCGTCCATCACGAACGCCTGCGTCAGAAGGGCGTTCTCCTTCTTGAACTTCTCGATCGGGCCATTGAGGATCTTCTGAGCGACCTCGTCCGACTTGCCGACGATCTTCTCGGCGTTCTTCTCGCGCAGGATCGCGGCCTCGCGCTCGACGACCTCGGGGTCGAGATCCTCAGCGGTCAGCGCCAGCGGGAAGGCCGCGGCGACGTGCATCGCGATCTGCTTGCCCAGCGGCTCGAGCACGTCGACGCCGGCATCCGATTCGAGCGCGACGAGCACGCCGATCTTGCCGAGGCCCGGGGCGGCGGCGTTGTGGACGTACGGGATCACCGCGCCCTGCGTGACCGACACGGCCTTTGCGCGGCGGAGCACCTGGTTCTCGCCGATGGTCGAGATGTTGTTGGTCAGCACTTCCTCGACCGTGCCGCCGGCGGGCATCACCGCGCCCTTCAGCGCATCGACATTGTCACCCTGCTCGAGCGCGATCGTCGTGACGTTGCGGACGAAGTCCTGGAAAATCTCGTTCTTGGCGACGAAGTCGGTCTGCGAGTTCACCTCGACCGCCACGCCCTTGGTCCCGGCGACTGCGACGCCGACCAGGCCCTCGGCCGCGGTGCGGCTCGACTTCTTGGCGGCAGCCGCGAGGCCCTTGGTGCGCAGCCAGTCGACGGCGGCTTCCATGTCGCCGCCATTCTCGGCCAGCGCCTTCTTGCAATCCATCATGCCGGCGCCCGAACGCTCGCGCAGTTCCTTGACGGCGGCTGCCGTGATCTCGGCCATGTCGATTTCCTTCTTAAAATGCGGGCGGGGTCAGTGCGAATTGCCCTGCCCCGCCCGAATGACAGATCGGTGACGCGGGCGGTCACCCGACGCGCGTCTTGTCAGGCGATCAGGCCTGCGCAGGCGCTTCCTCGGCCGGGGCCGTCTCGGTCAGCGCGGGCTCTGCCGGCGGCTCGGCCATCGCGCCGAAGTCCTGGCTCTGCATCGCGGCCTGGTTGTTGCCGCGGGTCGCGGCGATCGCCATCGCCTCGCAATAGAGGCGGATCGCACGGCTCGCGTCGTCGTTTGCCGGCACCGGGAAGGCGATGCCGTCGGGCGAGACGTTCGAATCGAGGATCGCGACGACCGGGATGCCGAGCGTGTTGGCTTCCTTGATCGCCAGCTCTTCCTTGTTCGCGTCGATGACGAACATGATGTCGGGGATGCCGCCGAGATCACGGATGCCGCCGAGCGAAAGCTCCAGCTTGTCCTTCTCGCGCGTCAGGTTGAGCACTTCCTTCTTGGTCAGGCCGTGCGTGTCGCCCGACAGCTGCTCCTCGAGCGTCTTGAGGCGCTTGATCGAGCCCGAGATCGTCTTCCAATTGGTGAGCATGCCGCCCAGCCAGCGGTGGTTGACGAAATGCTGGCCCGACTTGCGCGCGGCCTCTGCGATCGGCTCCTGCGCCTGGCGCTTGGTGCCGACGAACAGGACCTTGCCGCCGCCGGCGACGGTCGACGACACGAAGTCGAGCGCGCGCGCGAACAGCGGCACGGTCTGCGACAGGTCGAGGATGTGGACGCCGTTGCGATCGCCGAAGATGTACGGCTTCATCTTGGGGTTCCAGCGATGCGTCTGGTGGCCGAAGTGCGCGCCCGATTCGATCAGCTGGTGCATGGTGACGACAGGTGCCGCCATAGGGATATCTCCTTCCGGTTAGTCCTCTGGGAAGCAAGCGACCCTCGGCACACCTGAAAGGTAGCGTCGGGCACCGGGTTATGGGCTTCCCATGCGGGTTGAGCGCGTGCCCTTAGACGAGCACGACCCGGAGATCAACGCTTGACAGACGGAACGGATGAGGAACATAAAGGGCTTGCAACGGGATCATGGAACCGGCTCGTCGCAAAGCTGTTCATAAGTAACGTTTCGTTAACCGTGTTCCGCGGTTCGAGGAGTGGGTCAGGTGGTCGCTATTCTCGCTTTTGCGCTGTTCGCTTTTGCCGGTTTCGTCGCATTGGGCGTGATCGCCGCGACGATCGCGCCGTACCGCGCGCGGATCGCTTGCCTGCTGGTGCATGGCACGCAGAGCCGGATCGCTGCACTGCCGCCGCTGCCCTCGCGCGGCGAGACGCGGGCTACGCCGCGGCTGACGGCCTCGCCGGCGCATCTGCGCGCAGCCGCCTGACGCGGGCATAGGCGGCGATGCTGAACGGGATCGTCGCCACATAGGCCAGGCAGATGACGCTGAGCGTCTGCCACGGCGCCGAGACCATCGCGGCGGCAAAGATCACGACGACCGCCAGCGCCTCGAACCGCACACGCCGACGCAGGCGAAGCGACGACCAGGAGAAGGTCGCGAGGCTCGAAACCATCAGGAACGCAGTGAACGCCACCCATGGCGCGACGAGCCAAGGCGAGCGGAACACCGCTTCCTCGGTCCAGAACCATAGATACATCGGCAACATCGCAAGACCCGCGCCCGCGGGTGCGGGTACGCCGGTCAGGAAGCCAGCCGACTTGTGCGGCTGCTCCGCAACGTCGATGTTCGCGTTGAATCGGGCAAGGCGCAGTGCGCAGAAGACGGCGTAGATCAACGCCGCCAGCCATCCGATCCGCGGGATACCCATGAGCGACCAGAGATAGACGATGAGCGCGGGCGACACGCCGAAGCTGATCGCGTCGGACAGGCTGTCGAGCTCGGCGCCGAACCGACTCTCGCCGCGGACGAGCCGGGCGATCCGCCCGTCGATCCCGTCGAGCACCCCGGCCAGCAGCACCATCAGCACCGCCCGCTCCCAATCGCCGGCGATCGCGAAGCGGATGCCCGTCAGGCCCGAGCACAGCGCCATGGCGGTGACGGCATTCGGCGCGATCGCACGCAGCGGCAGGCCGCGACCCGGACGGCGGGGGCGAAGCGCCATTACTGGGCGACGCCCGTCGGCGCCTCGACCCCGATACGGCCGATGATCGTCTCGCCCGCGACGCTGCGCTGGCCGAGAATGACCTGCGGCTCATAACCCGCTGGCAGGAACACATCGACACGGCTGCCGAAGCGGATGAGGCCGATGCGCTGGCCCGCGACGACCATGTCGCCCGGCTTCACGAAGGCGAGGATGCGGCGCGCGATGAGGCCGGCGATCTGGGTGAAGCCGAAGCGGGTGCCGTCCGGCGCCTCGACGACGATATGCTGGCGCTCATTCTCGTCCGACGCCTTGTCGAGGTCGGCGTTCACGAACTTGCCCGAGATATAGACGACCTGACGGATCGTGCCGGTGATCGGCGTACGATTGATGTGCACGTCGAACACGCTCATGAAGATCGACACGCGCGTCAGCGGCCCCTCGCCCAGCCCCTGCGGACCAGAAAGCTCGGGCGGCAGCGCGACCTGCTGGATCATCGTCACCAGGCCATCGGCGGGCGCGACGATCAGCCCTGGCCCCTGCGGCGTCACCCGGACGGGATCGCGGAAGAAAGCGGCGACCCAGAGCGTGACGCCCAGGAACGGCCAGGTCCAGAACCAGCCCCCGCTGATGAAATAGACCAGTGCCGAGATCGCCAGCGCGATCAGGACGTATTTGCGCCCCTCGGGATGGACGGCGGGGAAGCGCCACTTGACGGTCGAGGTGGCGATGGGCGGCTTTTCGAGTGATGGCATCGCGCGGGTCTAACCGTGCCGGTCCCGCGATACAATCAGTTGTGGCAATAGCCCGCCAGCAAAGCCGATCGCCCCCGCGGTTGATCCCGGCGCGCGCGCGGCTTAGGGAGCGCGCAAACCTCCCTCAAGGATACAGCGAGACGTTGATGGCGAAGATCAAGGTGAAGACGCCCGTCGTGGAGATCGACGGCGATGAAATGACCCGGATCATCTGGGCGTGGATCCGCGAGCGCCTGATCCTCCCCTATCTCGACATCGACCTCGAATATTACGACCTCGCCGTCGAGAAGCGCGACGAGACCGACGACAAGATCACCGTCGATTCGGCCAAGGCGATTCAGAAGTACGGCGTCGGCGTGAAGTGCGCGACGATCACTCCCGACGAGCAGCGGGTCGAGGAGTTCGGCCTCAAGAAGATGTGGAAGTCGCCGAACGGCACGATCCGCAACATCCTGGGCGGCGTGGTCTTCCGCGAGCCGATCGTCATCAAGAACGTCCCCCGCCTCGTCCCCGGCTGGACGCACCCGATCGTCGTCGGCCGCCATGCGTTCGGCGACCAGTATCGCGCGACCGACTATCGCGTGCCGGGCCCGGGCAAGCTGCGCCTCGTTTTCGAGGGCGATGACGGCACCGTGATCGACGAGGAGGTGTTCAAGTTCCCCTCGGCCGGCGTCGCGATGGCGATGTACAATCTCGACGACTCGATCCGCGATTTCGCGCGCGCCAGCCTGAACTACGGCCTCGGCCGCGGCTGGCCGGTGTACCTGTCGACCAAGAACACGATCATGAAGGCCTATGACGGGCGCTTCAAGGACATCTTCCAGGAGGTGTTCGAGACCGAATTCGCGCCCCAGTTCAAGGAAGCCGGCATCGAGTATCAGCACCGCCTGATCGACGACATGGTGGCCAGCGCGCTCAAGTGGCACGGCGAGTTCGTGTGGGCGTGCAAGAACTACGACGGCGACGTCCAGTCGGACACGGTGGCGCAGGGCTTCGGCTCGCTCGGCCTCATGACCTCGGTCCTGATGACCCCCGACGGCAAGACGATCGAGGCGGAGGCGGCGCACGGCACCGTCACGCGCCACTATCGCCAGCACCAGCAGGGCAAGGCGACGTCGACCAACCCGATCGCGTCGATCTTCGCTTGGACCGGCGGCCTCAAGTATCGCGGCAAGTTCGACGGCACCCCCGACGTGACCCGCTTCGCCGAGACGCTGGAGCGCGTCTGCGTCGAGACAGTCGAGGGCGGCGCGATGACCAAGGATCTCGCGATCTTGATCGGTCCGGACCAGCCCTGGATGACGACCGAGCAGTTCTTCGAGGCGATCCGCGTGAACCTCGAAACCGCGATGGGCGAGTGGAAGTAAGGCTTTCGCCGCTAATGGATTGAAAGGGGCGCCCCGGGAAACCGGGGCGCCCTTTTTCTCATGGGTTGACCGGACCTACGGGAAGCGACCACTCTGTCCGCATGAAATGGTCGGTCGTAAGGGCGTGGGGCGCGAAGATCGCCCTTTCCGTTGCTCTCATGGTGTTTGGTGCCGACCTATGGTCGCTCTATCTTTGCAGCATCGAACCTACACTCGCGGCAAGCATTGACCGTCTTAACGACTGGTTTGGTCCGACGCTGATCGCGCTCATGGCGCTGTATCACTGGCTTAGCCCCGCGATAGAAAACGAGGCTTACAAAGATGTTTCGCCTCGGCTGTCCGGAGCGGTAACTGTCGTGCTGGTTGGTACGGCAGCGGCGATCGCGTTGGTCAGTTACAGCGCGGCATTGGCGGCGGGCACATGGCTGTTGGCGATCCTTGTCACCATCGTAATCTGGCGGTTCGCGTCAAAGAATGCCGACCAGATCGGTGAGGCAAGATTCGGCGTGACAGGCGACTAGGCCCTTACATCTCCCCGCGCGCCTTCCGGATGGCGTACCATTTCGCCACGTTGGCATTGTGCTCGGCCAGCGTGTTGGCGAAGACGTGCCCGCCCTTTCCGTCCGCCACGAAATACAGCGCGGGCGACGGGGCCGGGTCGAGCACCGCGTCGATGCTCTTGCGGCCGGGATTGGCGATTGGACCCTCGGGCAGGCCCGTCATCGCATAGGTGTTGTAGCCGTTGACCGCATTGACCTCCGACCGGAGGATGCGGTGGCCCAGCGGGCGGCCCTTCGTCAGCGGGTAGATGATCGTCGGGTCTGCCTGTAGCCGCATCCCCTGGCGCAGGCGGTTGGAGTAGACCGCCGCCACCGTCCGCCGCTCCGCCTCCACCGCGGTTTCCTTCTCGACGATCGAGGCGAGGATCAGCGCTTCGCGCGGGGTCGAGACGGCGATGCCGGGTTTGCGGCGCTGCCATGCCTCGGCAAGGTAGCGGTCCATCGCGCGCTGCATCCGGCCGAGCACCGCCGCGCGCGTCTCGCCGCGCTGATAGCTGTAGCTGTCGGGCAGGACCGACCCCTCGGCGGGCACGCCGACCTTGCCGGTCAGTTCGGGCGCACGCATCAGCGCCTCCTGCACCAGCACCGAGGGCAGCCCTTCGGGCACGGGCACGAAGCGTTGGAGCGTCTTGCCGCCCTGCATCAGCTTCAACAGGTCCGCCTGGCTGATCCCGGCGGGCAGCGGATATTCGCCCGCGCGGATCGGATCGGACGAGCCGAACAGCTTGGCGAACAGCACGAAGCGGCTCGCCGAGCTTATCGCGCCCGCCTTTTCCAATTCGTCCGCCGCGCGCGTCAGGCTGGCGCCCGCGGGGACGACGACGCTTTTGTTGGCGGGCAGCGGCCCCTTGCCGCCCCAGCTCTGCATCACCCCGAACAGCACCGCGATCATCGCGAGGCCGAGGATCAGGCCGAGGCAGCCAAGACGCTTCATTGCGAAGGGCTCAATCGATCGCCTTCATGACGAGCGAGGCGTTGGTGCCGCCGAACCCGAAGGAATTGTTGAGGATCGCGCGTACCTTCCGCTCCTTGGCGACGTGGGGGACGAGATCGACGCCCGCGCAATTCTCACTCGGATTGTCGAGGTTGAGCGTCGGCGGCACGATCGAATCGCGCATCGCGAGGATGCAGAAGATCGATTCGACCGCGCCCGCGCCGCCCAGAAGGTGGCCGATCGCCGACTTGGTCGAGCTCATCGACATGCCCTCCAGCGCCGAGCCGAACAGGCGGCGGACCGCGCCCAGCTCGAGCTCGTCGCCGAGCGGGGTCGAGGTGCCGTGCGCGTTGACATAGTCGATGTCGGACAGGCTGAGCCCCGACTTGCGCATCGCCATTTCCATGCTGCGATACGCGCCCGACCCCTCGGGATGCGGGGCGGTCACGTGATAGGCGTCGCCCGACAGGCCGTAGCCGATCACCTCGGCATAGATGTTGGCGCCGCGCGCCTTGGCGTGCTCGTACTCTTCGAGGCAGACGACGCCCGCGCCCTCGCCCATGACGAAGCCGTCGCGGTCGCGGTCATAGGGGCGGCTGCCCTTTTCGGGCGTATCGTTGAAATTCGTCGACAGCGCGCGCGCCTGTGCGAATCCGGCGATGCCGATCGGGCAGATCGCCCCTTCCGCACCGCCCGCGAGCATCACGTCGGCATCGTCCATCGCGATCATCCGCGCAGCATCGCCGATCGAGTGCGCGCCGGTAGAGCAGGCGGTGACGACCGCGTGATTCGGCCCCATCAGCCCGTACTTGATCGACACCTGACCCGAGATCAGGTTGATGAGGCGACCGTGGACGAAATGCGGGCTGACGCGGCTCGGCCCCTTGCGGTCGAGGACGAGCGATTCGCTCTCGATCCCCGGCAGGCCGCCGATCCCCGCACCGATCGAGCAGCCGGCGCGATAGCGCTCCTCCTCGCTCATGTCGGTGAGGCCGGCATCCTCGAGCGCCTGTCCGGCGGCGTCGATGCCGAAGATGATGAACGGGTCGACCTGACGCTGAACCTTGTGGTCGACGCGCTTGTACGGGTCGAAGCCATATTCGTGGTCGGCGGGCTTCACCTCGCACGCGATGCGGCACTTGTAGTCCGCGGCGTCGAAGTGGGTGATCGGGCCGGCGCCGGACTTGCCCGCTATCAGGTTCTTCCACGCGGTTTCGACCTCGGCGCCCAGCGGCGTGACGAGACCCAGGCCTGTGACGACGACGCGGCGCATGTGAAACTCTCCGTCCATCGGCCCCGCGCGGGGGCCATCCTTCATCGATCGTGCGGGACCTTTAGTGACGCCACGGAAAGCCCCGCCGCATCGACGCGATCAAGGGGCTGACCGACGCGCTGTCAAGCGCCGCACATAAACAAACGGCCCCCCGCCCGGCCCATGGGGCGCGGGCGGAGAGCCGCGAACGTCTTCTAACGAGACGGGCTCAAATCAGCCCTTGTGCTCGTCGATATAGGTGATCGCGTCCTTGACGGTCGTGATCTTCTCAGCGGCATCGTCGGGGATCTCGACGCCGAACTCTTCCTCGAACGCCATGACCAGCTCGACGATGTCGAGGCTGTCGGCGCCCAGATCGTCGATGAAGCTGGCGTCCTCGGTCACCTTCTCGGCCTCGACGCCCAGATTTTCGACGACGATCTTCTTCACGCGATCGGCGGTGTCGCTCATTCCCAAATCCTCTTGTGGGGTTCTTTCGATTACCTGAACGCCCTATCGGGCCAAATCCGCGCTGGCAAGTGGGCGTCGGTGGGATGGCTTTGCCATCGGTTGAGAATGCGCCGTGGCGCATTCCACGGCACCAGCCCGCTCCCCACCCGGCCACCCACTAAGTATCCTGATGGGTGGCCGGGTGGGGGAGCGGGCCGGTGCCGCCAACCATCAAATCATCGCCATGCCGCCGTTGACGTGCAGCGTCTGGCCGGTGACGTACCCGGCCTCGCGGCTGGCGAGGTAGACCACGGCGGCGCCGATATCCTCGCCGGTACCGAGGTCGCCGGCCGGGATGCGGCCGAGCAGCGCGGTCTTCTGCGCGTCGGGCAGCACGTCGGTCATCGCCGAGCGGATGAAGCCGGGCGCGACGCAGTTGACGGTGATGTTGCGGCTGGCGAGTTCCTGCGCGAGCGCCTTCGACATGCCGACCAGCCCCGCCTTGGACGCGGCATAGTTGGCCTGACCCGGATTGCCGGTCGCGCCGACGACCGAGGTGATCGAGACGATCCGGCCGAACCGTGCCTTCATCATCGGCCGCGCAGCGGCGCGGGCGAGGCGGAATGCGGCTTCGAGGTTGACGCGGATCACGTCGCCCCACTCCTCGTCTTTCATCCGCATCGCGAGGTTGTCGCGCGTCACGCCGGCATTGTTGACGAGGATGTCGAGCCGCCCGCCCAGCGCCTCAACCGCCTGCGGCACCAACGCGTCGACGGCGGCGCCGTCGGAGAGGTTGCAGGGCACCGCGACATGATCGCCGCCGAGCCCCGCGCGAAACGCCTCGAGCTTGTCGGCATTCGAGCCCGAAACGGCGAGCCGCGCGCCCTGCGCCGCCAGCGCCTTGGCGATCGCCGAGCCGATGCCGCCCGATGCGCCGGTGACGAGCGCGGTCATGCCAGTAAGGTCGAACATGGATTCAATTCTCCTCACAGCGCCTTCAGCAGCGCTTCGATATCGTCCATCGTGATGACGCTGGTGGTCGTCGCATCCGGGGCGGTGCGCTTGACCATCGGGCCGAGCACCTTGCCGCCGAGCTCGACATAGTCGGTGACGCCCGTATCCCACATCGCCGCGACGCTCTCGCGCCAGCGGACCATGCCCGTGACCTGCTCGACCAGCAGGGCGCGGATGACGGCGGGGTCGGCGACGGGGGCAGCGGTGACGTTGGCGAAGACGGGCACCAGCGGCGACTGCATTGCGACGTCGGCGAGCGCCGCTTCCATCGCGTCAGCGGCGGGCTGCATCAACGGGCAATGGAAGGGGGCCGAGACGGGGAGCAGCACCGCGCGCCTGGCGCCGTGATCCTTGGCAACACCTATCGCGCGCTCGATCGCGGTGCGCGCGCCGGAGATGACAACCTGGCCGGGATCGTTGTCATTGGCGACGGTGCAGACCTCGCCCTCTGCCGCGGCGTCGGCGATCGCCTGTGCCTTGTCGCGGTCGGCGCCGAGCAGTGCGGCCATCGCCCCCTCGCCCACCGGCACCGCCGCCTGCATCGCCTGCCCGCGCCGCTTCAGAAGCCGCGCGGTGGTCGACAGGTCGAACGCGCCCGCCGCACACAGCGCGGTATATTCGCCGAGCGAGTGGCCGGCGACGAAATCGGCCTTGTCGGACAGGCGCACGCCGCCCTCGCGCTCGATCACCCGCAGCACCGCGATCGCGTTCGCCATGATTGCCGGCTGGGCGTTTTCGGTCAGAGTGAGGTCGCTCTCCGGCCCCTCGGTCATCAGGCGATAGAGGTGCTGGCCGAGCGCCTCGTCGACTTCGCCGAACACTTCGCGGGCGTGGGGGCTAGCTTCGGCCAGCGCGCGGCCCATGCCGACCGACTGGCTGCCCTGCCCCGGAAAGATGAACGCGCGCATCACTGGCTCCCGCTTGGATTGGAAGCGCCCGCGCCTACGCCCGAAGTGCGAAACCTTTCAAGTCCCGGCGGGCCTGCGACAATCTGTGACCCTTTCGTTCTCCCCTCGCGATAGGTCTGCGACACGCGGGTCCCAGATTGCCTTCATCGAAATCGAACAGAGGAGATGAAGATGTTCAAGAAGCTCATGCTCGCCGGCGTCGCCGCCTCGATGGTCGCGGCCCCCACCATGGCCAGCGCCGCCCCGCAGCAGTATCGCGAGGTCGTTCGTCAGGGCCCGAACCGCACCGTCGTGGTCCAGCGCGGCCCCGGCTATCGCGAGAAGACCGTGATCCGCCACAACAACGCCCGCAAGTGGGCGCGCGGCCAGCGGTTCGACCGCCGCTATGCGACCAACTACCGCCAGATCGACTACCGCGCGTATCGCAACCGCGGTGTCTATGCCCCGCCCCGCGGCTATCAGTGGGTGCAGTCGGGCAACGACGCGGTGCTGATCGCGCTTGCCAGCGGCGTGATCGGTGCGGTGATCGGCGGCGCGATCCGGTAACGCTTGCTTTTCGGCCCTGCATGTGATGTAGGGCCGGCAACCGGGGTGGAAGGGTTCGCCTTTCCGCCCCGGTCTGCATTCGGACGACAGCCGGAGGGGCCATGCGATGGGCGCATGGTCAGCGATCGGCCAAGACAGGAACGAAGACATGGCTCTTTACGAGCACGTCTTCCTCGCCCGCCAGGATCTGGCGCAGGCGCAGGTGGACGCGTTGGCGGAAAACGCCACCAAGATCGTCGAATCGATGGAAGGCAAGGTCGTCAAGACCGAGACCTGGGGGCTTCGCAGCCTCGCCTATCGCATCGCGAAGAACCGCAAGGCGCATTACGTGATGCTCGAGATCGACGCCCCCGGTGAGGTCGTCGCCGAGCTGGAGCGCCAGACCCAGATCAACGAGGACGTGATCCGCTACATGACCGTCCGCGTCGACGGCCATGAGGCCGGCCCGACCGTCATGATGCGCAAGGGCGACCGCGAGCGTCGCCGCGACCGTGACGACCGCGGCGACCGTGGTGGTGATCGTGGCCCCCGCCGCGAGCGTGAGGAAGGGGAGAACAACTGATGGCCCGCCCGTTTTTCCGCCGCCGCAAGAGCTGCCCCTTTTCGGCCAAGGACGCGCCGCGCATCGACTACAAGGATGTGCGCCTGCTCCAGGGTTTCGTGTCGGAGCGCGGCAAGATCGTGCCCTCGCGCATCACCAGCGTGTCGGCCAAGAAGCAGCGCGAGCTGGCCCAGGCCATCAAGCGTGCGCGTCACCTGGGCCTGCTGCCCTACGTCGTGAAGTAAGGAGCGGATCCCATGCAAGTCATCCTGCTTGAGCGTGTCGAGAAGCTCGGCCGCATCGGCGACGTGGTCACGGTGAAGGACGGGTTCGCCCGCAACTTCCTCCTGCCCAACAAGAAGGCGCTGCGCGCCAACGACGCCAACCGCCGCGTGTTCGAGGCGAATCGCGAACGGATCGAGGCCGAGAACGCCACGCGCCGCGCCGACGCCGAGGGCGAGGCCAAGACGCTCGAGGGCGTGTCGGTCACGCTGATCCGTCAGGCCTCGAACGTCGGCCAGCTCTACGGCTCGGTCGCGGTTCGCGATCTGGTCGATGCGCTCGTCGCCGACGGCCACAAGGTCAACAAGAGCCAGGTCGTGCTCGACAAGCCGATCAAGTCGATCGGCCTCCACGAGGTGCGCGTCGCGCTGCACCCCGAGGTGTCGGTGACGGTCAAGGTCAACGTCGCGCGTTCGCCCGAAGAGGCGGACATGCAGTCGCAGGGCGTCGACGTCATGTCGGCGATGTTCGAGAAGGAAGAGAGCGGCTTCACCGAAGACCGCGATCCCAACCTCGAGGCCGGCGAGATCGCGCGCGAGCCGAACGAGACCGAAGAAGAGGCCTGAGCCTTTTCAGACGGCAAAGAAAAAGGGGCTGTCCGAGCGATCGGGCAGCCCCTTTTTCGTGCATGCTTGCGACGGGTGTCAGGGCACCGCGACGCACGCGCTGATGACCGCGGCGAGCGGGATCAGCGACAATATGACCGGAACGACCTTGCTCATCTGAACGCCTTTTCGAATGCCTCTTGCGCCATCAATGCGCGACTGCATCAAAAGGTTTCGGGCAAGTGAACGGCCCGGTCAGGCGCGGTTCGGGTCGACCCCCGCGGTGCGCAGGTGGCGGTCGAGCCGGCCGCCCAGCCACAGGAAAAACATGCGATAGTCGCTGACCAGCGACCAGAGCGGGTGCGTGAACGTCGCCGGCCGGTTCCGCTCCACCCGGAAATGCGCGACCCAGGCAAAGCCGTAACCGGCGAGCGGGACGGCGAGCCACCACCACCCGCCGTTCAGGATCGCGATCGCGGCGAATGCGAAGGTCAGTGCGGTCCCCGCATAATGCAGCGCCCGCGTCTTCGCGCGGCCATGCTCGCGGAGGTAGAAGGGCCAGAACTCGGCATAAGTCGCGATGCGAGCCATAAGGTCGAGCTTATCCTAACCCCGGCCCCGTGCAAGCCGTGGGCTACCTCCGCCCGAAGAGCTTCTCGATGTCGCCATGGGCAAGCTTCACCCAGGTCGGGCGGCCGTGATTGCACTGGCCCGAATGCGGCGTCACCTCCATTTCGCGGAGCAGCGCGTTCATCTCCGGCACCGACAGGATACGGCCAGCGCGGACCGAGCCGTGGCAGGCCATCGTCGCGGCGACATGGTCGAGCCGCTCGCGAAGCGAGAGCGCCTGGTCGTGCGCGGCGATCTCGTCGGCGAGGTCGCGGATCAGGCCCGCCACGTCGCTCTGGCCGAGCAATGCGGGGACCGCGCGGACGAGGACGGCGGTCACGCCGAAGCGCTCGATCTCCAGCCCCATTTCCGCCAGTTCGCCCGCCCGGTCCTCAAGCCGGTCGCAGGCGGGCTCGTCGAGCTCGATCACCTCGGGCAGCAGCAGCGCCTGTCGCGGCGCGCCACCCGCCGCCAGCGCCCGGCGCAGGCGTTCGAGGACGAGGCGTTCGTGCGCGGCGTGCTGGTCGACGATGACGAGCCCGTCCTCCGCCTCGGCAACGATATAGGTGCGCGCCACCTGCCCGCGCGCGACGCCCAGCGGGTGCGCGGTGGTCGAGGGCACCGGCTCCGACGCCGGCTCGGCGCGGGCGGCGGGCGGCGGCGAGAGGAAGGTCGGACGCGCCTCGCGCAGCAGCAGGTCGCTGCCGGTCGACGGCCCCCATGCGAATGCCTCTGGAGTGGGCGCCGGTGCGGTCATCGGCTCGCTCTGCCAGTTCGCCATCGCGCCGGCGTCCGCCGCCTGCACCACGCGGTGCCCCGCCTCGTCCAGCGCGCGGCGCAGACCGCTGACGATCAGCCCGCGGACGAGCGCGGGATCGCGGAAGCGGACTTCCGTCTTCGCCGGGTGGACGTTCACGTCGACGCTGTCGGCGGGCACATCGAGGAACAAAGCGACTACGGCATGGCGGTCGCGCGCCAGCATCTCGGCATAGGCGCCGCGCACCGCGCCCACGAGCAGCTTGTCGCGCACCGGGCGACCGTTGACGAACAGATACTGGTGGTCGGCGATCCCGCGATTGAAGGTCGGCAGGCCCGCGACACCGCCGAGCACATGCCCTGCCCGCTCGAGATCGATACCCACCGAATTGTCGGCGAGCGCGCGGTCGGTCAGCGCCGCCACCCGCTCCGGCCTGGTCTCTCCCGGCGGCACCGACAACACGCGGCGGCCGTCATGCTCGACCGCGAAGCCGATTTCGGGCCGCGCCATGGCAAGGCGGCGGACGACGTCGAGGCACGCGGCATATTCGGAGCGCGGGCTGCGCAGGAACTTGCGCCGCGCGGGAATTCGCTCGAACAAGCCCTCGACCTGGACGCGCGTGCCGGGGGGCAGCGCGGCGGGGCCTTCCTCCACCAGTTCGCCATTGTCGACGATTCTGCGCCAGCCCTCGCCACCGCGCACCCGGCTTTCGAGGGTGAGCCGCGCGACGCTGGCGATCGAGGGCAACGCTTCGCCGCGAAAACCGAGCGTTGCGACGCCTTCGATCGCACCGGCTTCCCATAGCGATTCGGGCAATTTCGACGTGGCGTGGCGTTCGAGCGCCAGGGCCATGCTCTCGGCATCCATGCCGCAGCCGTCGTCGACCACCTCGATCCCGTCGATGCCGCCCGCCGACAGCCGCACCGAAATGCGGCAAGCCCCTGCATCGACGGCGTTTTCGACCAGTTCCTTCAATGCGGAAGCGGGCCGCTCGACCACCTCGCCCGCGGCGATCCGGTTGATGAGGTTCGGGGGCAGGCGGCGTATTGACATGGGGGAGCCTGTAGCCCAAGCGGCAGCATCCCGCGACCCGCTTCCGCCATCCCTTCACCGGCGCCGGATTTTCGGCAGGCGGTGGGTCAGGCTAGACGTTGCATCACGCCCGCGCGCAGGTTCTGCGCGCGACAACATTGGGTTGGTCGATGATTTTCTCGCGATTGTTCAAGTTCATGTCGCACGATATGGCGATCGACCTGGGGACGGCGAATACCGTCGTCTATCTGCGTGGGCGCGGCGTCGTCCTCAACGAGCCTTCGGTGGTCGCGGTCGAGACCCTGAACGGCGTGAAGAAGGTCAAGGCGGTCGGCGACGACGCCAAGCTGATGATGGGCAAGACCCCCGGCTCGATCGAGGCGATCCGGCCGCTGCGCGACGGCGTGATCGCCGACATTGACGTGGCCGAACAGATGATCAAGCACTTCATCGAGAAGGTGCATGGCCGTCGCCGAGGGCCGTTCAGTTTCCCGCAGATCGTCATCTGCGTCCCCTCGGGCTCGACCAGCGTCGAGCGCCGCGCAATCCGTGACGCCGCCTCGAACGCGGGCGCGAGTCAGGTTTTCCTGATCGAGGAGCCGATGGCCGCCGCGATCGGTGCCGACATGCCCGTGACCGAGCCGATCGGTTCGATGGTGGTCGACATCGGCGGCGGCACGACCGAAGTCGCGGTGCTCAGCCTGCGCGGCCTCGCCTATTCCACCAGCGTCCGCGTAGGCGGCGACAAGATGGACGAAGCGATCGTCAGCTATGTCCGCCGCAACCACAACCTGCTGATCGGTGAAGCCACCGCCGAGCGGATCAAGCAGGAAGTCGGCTGCGCCAAGCCGCCGGTCGACGGCATCGGCGCGACGATCCACATCAAGGGTCGCGACCTCGTCAACGGCGTGCCCAAGGAAATCCAGATCAACCAGGGCCAGATCGCCGAGGCGCTGTCGGAGCCCGTCGGCACGATCATCGAGGGCGTCCGCATCGCGCTCGAGAACACCGCGCCGGAACTGGCCGCCGATATCGTCGACCAGGGCATCGTCCTGACCGGCGGCGGCGCGCTGCTGCAGGGCATCGACGAGGTGCTGCGCGACGAGACCGGCCTGCCCGTCACCATCGCCGAGGACCCGCTGACCTGCGTCGCGATCGGCACCGGCCGTGCGCTTGAGGATCCGATCTATCGCGGTGTGCTGCTCGCGGTTTAAGCCCAGAGAAGGAGGGCGCGCCGATGGCGCCGCCGCGTAAACCGCGCCCCGGCTTTTCGAGGCGCGCCCAGTTCGGGCTGTTCCTCGGCTATGTCGCCGCGGCGACGGGCGCGCTGATCGGCGCGATCCTGCTCGTGCTCTCGTTCCTGCACCCGCCCGCCTATCTGGCGGCGCGGGGTATATTGCGCGAGGCAACGACCCCGGTGTCGTCGGGGCTTCACTGGGTCCGCCGCCAGGTTGCCGACATTCCGCCGGGTGTAGGCGGCTATTTCGGGGTCATGGGCGAGAATCGCCGGCTGAAGGCCGAGCGCGAGGCCGAGAAGAAGCTCGTCGCGCGCGCGCGCCAGCTCGTGATCGAGAATATCCGCCTGCGCCGCCTGCTCCAACTGCGCGATCGCGAGGGCGAGACGGTGACCACTGCGCGCCTCGTCAACGCGACCTCGGCGAGCACACGGCGGTTCGCGACGCTCAACGCCGGGCTGTGGCAGGGCGTGCGCGCCGGCTATCCGGTGCGCGGGCCGGAGGGGCTGATCGGCCGCGTGCTGGAGGTGAGCCCCAATACCGCGCGCGTCCTGCTCGCGGTCGATCCCGAGAGCATCATTCCGGTGCGCCGCGTGCGCGACGGGATGCCGGCGATCGCGACGGGCCGCGGCGACGGGCTGATCGAGGTGCGCGTCGCGGGCATCGCCAACATGCCCTACCGCGCGGGCGACGTGTTCGTCACCTCCGGCGCGGGCGGGCTCTATCCCCCGGGCATCCCCGTCGCCCGCGTGATGCGCAACGCCCGCGACACCGCAGAGGCACGGCCACTCGCCAATCCCGACGCGCTCGACTTCGCGCAGGTCCAGCGCCCCTATCTCCTGCCCCCCGCCCGCCCCGCCCCGCCCGAAGGCGCCACGAAGAAGTGAACGAGCCGCTCCGCTCCGCCTTTGCCGAGCCCGAGCCGCCGCGCCGGTCGCGCCGCATTGCGCCGGCGACGATCATGCTCGGATCGCTCGCGACGCTGCTGCCGGTCGTCTCGACGGTGCCGTGGCTGCCGCCGCTGGGCCTGATGCTGCTGGTCGGCTGGCGGCTGGTGCGGCCCGACGTACTGCGGGTCTGGGCGGGCGCGCCGCTCGGCCTGTTCGACGATCTGGTCAGCGGGCAGCCGCTGGGCAGCGCGATGCTCCTTTGGGGGGTGTCGCTGATTGTGCTGGATATGTTAGAGATGCGCCTCGTGTGGCGTGATTTCTGGCAGGACTGGCTGTTGGCGAGCGGGACGATCGCATTCTGCCTGATCGGCGGCCGGCTCATCGCCTCACCGCTGGGGGCGCACGTCGACACCGCGCTAGCGCTCCAGATCCTGCTTGCCTCGGCGCTCTATCCGCTGGTGTCGCGGCTGTGCTTCGCGCTCGACAGCAAGGGCCGGCCATGAGCGGCCCTATCCGCCAGGTCACCGAGGCTGCGCAGGCTTTCACCTTCTCGCGCCGGGCATTTGCGCTCAGTGCCGGCCAGCTTGGCGTCGGCGCGCTACTCGCCGGCCGCATGGCGTGGCTGTCGGTCGCCGAGAACGAACGGTACAAGCTCCTGTCCGAGAGCAATCGCGTCAACCTGACGCTGATCCCGCCGCGGCGTGGGTGGATCGTCGATCGCGCCGGCCATGCGATCGCCAACAACCGCACCGATTTCCGCATCGACCTGATCCCCGAGCGGGTCGAGGATGCGACGCGAGTGCTCGCCGATCTCGCGCGGCTCTTGAAGCTCGACCCGAGCGAGGTCGAGCGGATCACCAAGGAACTGGAGCGTGCCCGCGGGTTGCAACCCGTGCCGGTGGCGGAGAACCTCGACTGGGACCGCTATGCCGCGGTCGTCGTGCGCCAGCCCGAATTGCCGGGCGTCGCGCCGACGCAGGGCTATGCGCGCAACTATCCTGCGGGCGCGGCGGTCGCGCATCTGGTCGGCTATGTCGGTACGCCGTCGGCCGAGCAGTACAAGGAAAGCAAGGACCCGCTCTACCTCGCGCCCGGTTTCAAGCTCGGCAAGGACGGGCTTGAAAAGGCGCTGGAGCCGAAGCTGCGCGGCACGCCCGGCGCACGCCGGGTCGAAGTGACGGCGCGCGGTCGCCCGGTCCGCGATCTCGACACGCGCCGCGACGTGCCGGGCCAGACGGTCAAGCTCACCATCGACGCAGGACTTCAGGAATATGCCGCCCGGCGCCTGGGCAACGAAAGCGGCAGCGCGGTCGTCATCGATGCGCGCACGGGCGGCATCCTCGCGATGGCGTCGATGCCGGCCTATGACCCCAACAGCTTTTCGGACGGCATCAGCCGCCTCGAATGGGGGATGCTGAGCGAGGACGACCACCTGCCGCTCACGAACAAGGTGCTGCAGGGGCTTTATCCGCCGGGCTCCACATTCAAGCCCGCGACCGCGATCGCGGCGCTGCGTGCGGGGATCGATCCGGAGCGGACGGTCTATTGCAATGGCGGCTATCAGTTGGGCAACCGCTTCTTCCGGTGCCTCGGGCGGCACGGGTCGGTCAATCTGCACCGGGCGATCGCCAAGAGCTGCAATACCTATTTCTATACGATGGGCCGTGACGTCGGCATGGACGGCGTCGCGGCGGCGGCGCGGCAGCTGGGCCTGGGCGCCGAATATCCGCTGCCCTTCCCGTCGCAGCGTTACGGCACGATCCCCGATCCGGCGTGGAAGCTGCGAAAGTACAAGGAAAGCTGGCGCCCGGCCGATACGCTCAATGCCTCAATCGGTCAGGGCTATATCCTCGCCAGCCCGCTCCAGCTCGCCGTACAGGCGTCGCGGATCGCGTCGGGTCGCGAGCTGATGCCGCGCATCCTTGCCGACGCGCCGATCGTCGGGCCAATGCTCGACGTGCCGCAGGAGCGGATGGCGATGATCCGCTCGGGCATGGACGAGGTGGTGAACGGCGCCGGCACCGCGGTGCGCAGCCGGCTTCAGCTCGATGGCATCCGCATGGGCGGCAAGACCGGCACTGCGCAGGTGCGGCGCATCGCTGGCGGCGCGCGCGGCGGGCTCAACGTGCCTTGGAAATACCGCGACCACGGCCTGTTCATCGGCTTCGCGCCGGTCGAGAACCCGCTCTACGCCGTCGCCGTGGTGATCGAGCACGGCATGTCCGGCTCCGGCGCCGCCGCGCCGGTGGCGCGCGACCTCCTCACCTATCTGTTCGACCGGCCCAAGGCGATGGCGACGCTCGAGGCGTTCGAGAAGCAGTGGGGCGGCGACCTCAACGCGCGGATGGCGGCGAAGGCCGAGGCCTATCGCCTCGTCAAGCAGGCGCCGATCCCGATCGCCACCCCCTCCCCCCATCCGGAAGCGACACCGCCAGCGGCGGGGGACCGCGAGTGAGGCTCGCCGAACTGATCCCGGCGCCGATCGCGCAGCTGCCCTGGCATATTCTGTTCCTGATCCTGGCGATCGGCGGCTTCGGCACCGTCGTGCTCTTCTCGGCCGCGGGGGGCAGCTTTACGCCCTGGGCGTGGTCGCAGGGGATCAGGCTGCTCGTCTTTCTCGGGCTCGCTGTCGTCCTCTCCTGGGTACCGATGCGCTTCTGGGAGAAGATCGCGCTGCCCGGCTACGGCATCACGCTGGCCGCGCTGGTCGCGGTCGAGTTGCTGGGCGCGGTGAAGGGGGGCAGCCAGCGCTGGCTCGACCTCGGCTTCATCCGGTTGCAGCCGTCCGAGTTCATGAAGCTATTCATGGTCCTTGCAGCCGCCCGCTTCTACGCGATGCTGCCGGGGGCGGAGGTGCGTCGGTTAAGCGGGATCTGGCCGGCGGTCGGCCTGATCGCGATGCCCGCGGCGCTGGTGATGCTGCAGCCCGATCTCGGCACTGCGCTCATGATTACCGGCGGCGGAATCGTCATCATGTTCCTGGCCGGGGTGCCGCTGCGCCTGTTCATCGGCGGTGCGCTGGGGCTGGCGCTGTTCGTGCCGATCGCTGTCAACTACATCCTCCACGACTATCAGCGCAATCGGGTGCTGATTTTCATGAACCCGGAAGCCGATCCGCTCGGCACCGGCTATCACATCAGCCAGTCGAAGATTGCGATCGGGTCGGGCGGGCTGTTCGGCAAAGGCTTCCTTCAGGGTACGCAGAGCCATCTCGACTATCTACCGGAGGGGCATACCGACTTCGTCTTCGCCACCATGGCGGAGGAATGGGGCCTTGTAGGCGGCGTGCTGCTGATCCTCGCCTTCATGCTGCTGATCCGCTGGGGGATGAACGTGGCGGGCCGCTCGCCCTCGCGCTTCGGACGGCTGGCGGCGGCGGGTCTGGCGACGACAATCTTCTTCTACGTGGCGATCAACCTGCTGATGGTCATGGGCTTCGCGCCCGTCGTCGGCATTCCGCTTCCGCTCGTCAGCTTCGGCGGTTCGGCGCAGATGACGGTGCTGATCTGCGTCGGCGTGCTGATGTCGATCGACCGCGCGTCGCGCCCGAAACCCGGTTTCCGCCGCCTCATCTGAAAAAAGTGAAAAAAGGGGTTGCTGCCCAAGGGGACCACTGTTAGTGGCGCGCTTCCCGACGGGGAACGGGCCGCAGCCGGCCGGTTTCTCCTCCCGGAATGGACGCATAGCTCAGTTGGTAGAGCAGCTGACTCTTAATCAGCGGGTCCTAGGTTCGAGCCCTAGTGCGTCCACCATTCCCCTCAAATCGATATTGCCCCCTCCGGGCGCCCTAGCGATCGAGCGCGAGGAGCGCGAAGGTCGCGAGCCAGTGTTCGCCCATATAGTCGTCGCCCAGATGCGGCAGGCTGGCGGCCAGATGGCGGACCGCGCTCGCCTCCGCGACGCTGCCGATCGGGTGATCGGCGCCCAGCGCGGCGCCGATTTCGCGCCAGCACCAAGCCCGGCTCAGGTTGAGGCCGTCGAGATGCGCGATCTTGCCGTCGCTGCGGTCTGAAACCCGGGCGGGGGTGAACAATGTCGCCGGATCGCCCGCCGCGGCGCGGGGCAGGAAGCCGGCGAACCAGTCCCCGAACGCCCCGGCGCCGAGCACGCGACTCATCAGCAGCGCCTCGCACAGGGCGGGCGACAGGAACTCGTCGCCGCCCGGCTCCCACGCCTGACAATCGCGGTCGTCCCCGAACCAGCCGGTCGCCGCGCTGACGATCGCGTCGCGAAGATGCGGGTCGCGGTCCCCGGCCCAGTCCCAGGCGAGCGTCAGCGCGAACGCGATGTTGAAATGCGTGCCGACCCGCAGCGGGTAGGTCAGTCGCGGCAGGAACGTCGCCAGCCGGTCGGCCAGCAACCGCGCGAGCGGTGCCAGCGCCCCTCCCCAACCCGCCTCGTGGCGAGCCGCCTCGCCATGCAGCGCCAGCGCCCATGCCCAGCCATAGGGCCGCTCGAACCCGGCAGCGCCCGGCCGCCGAAAATAGGCAATTTCGCCCGCGACCTTTTCGCCCGTGAACGTCGCATCGGCACGCGTGCGGATCGCGGGGGCAAGGTCCAGATCGGGGAAGCGGCGGATCAGGCGCAGGAGCTGCCACCAGCCATGGACGCAACTGTGCCAGTCGAAGCTGCCATAGAAGATCGGGTGCAGCGCCGAGGGCGTCCGCGCGTCCTCCGGCCCGTTCAGCACGTGCATCAGCACGTTTGGATATTCGCGATCGATATGCCCGAAGGTCATCGCGGCGAAACGAGCGGCGGTGTCGTAATTGAGTTGAGTCATGCGACCATCAGGTAGAGAAGCGCGATGTTGAACGCGAGCAGCGGCAGCGCGGTCGGTACCTGTGCCCGGATCACGCCATACCTGTCCTTAAGATCGAGGAGGGCGGCCGGCAGCAGGTTGAAGTTGGCCGCCATCGGCGTGAGCAGCGTGCCGCAGAACCCCGCCAGCATGCCCACCGCCGCAACGATCGCCGGATCGCCCCCCGCCCCGCGGATGAGGAGCGGCACGCCGACCGCTGCCGCCATCACCGGGAACGCGGCAAAGGCGTTGCCCATCACGATCGTGAACAGCGCCATGCCCAGGCCATAGGCGGCGACCGCACCGACGATGCTCCCCGCCGGAATGACGGCGCCGATCAGCCGGCCGACCACTTCGCCCACCCCGGCCAGCGCGAACACCGCGCCGAGGCTGGCGAGCATCTGCGGCATCACCGCGACCCAGCCGATGTCGTCGATCAGGCCGCGCCCGGCGACAAACGGCTCATGAAGCCGCGCGCGCAGGAGCCAAGCACACAGAACCAGCGCGATCAGCGTGCCTATCGTCAGCGCGACGAGGGTCGCCTGCTTGGGGTCGACCCAGCCGGGAAACGCCTTGAACGCCAGCGTCCCGAGCACCGCGGTCGCCGGAATGACGAGCGCGGGCGCGAACACGCGGGCGCCGTACCGATCCTCGGCCGGCGGCGCGGGCTCGGCACGGCGCATCCGGCCCGAGGCGGCGATGCCGACCAGCGCGAGGACGAGCACGCCGTTGGCGATATCGCCCAGGCGGTCGCCGGCCAGGAAGGACAGTGCGATCAACCCGTGGAACGCCGCATTGGCCCAGCGCCGGTCACGAACGCTCGACACCGCGAAGATCGCGAACACCGCGCCCGCGACGCCATAGACGAGGTCGAGGCCGATCACAGCCGCCGTCCCATCCGGCGGTCGAGCCACAGCAGTCGCCCGCCATGGATCAAGAACGCCGCGATCGCGGTCGGGATCGCCCAGACCGAAAGCTGGAACGGTTCGAGCACGATGCCGTACCCCTCCAGCACGCCCTTCATCAGCAGGATCGACCCGATCGCGATGAAGATGTCCTCGCCGAAGAACAGCCCGATATTGTCGGTGGCGGCAGCCATCGCCTTTACCCGTTCGCCCTCGCCCGCATCGCCGACCTGCCGCTCCGCCGCGGCCTCCGCCATCGGCGCGACGAGGGGCCGGACGGTCTGCGCCGGGCCGCCAACCGAGGTGAGGCCCAGTGCCGCGGTCACCTGTCGGAACAGGAGATAGCCGAGGAGCAATCGGCCAGCGGTCGCGGCCTTCAGTCTTGCGACGAATGCACGCGCGCGGGTCTGCAGCCCGCGGCGCTCGAGCAGGCCGATCACCGGCAGCACCATGTAGATGGCGGTCACGTACCGCGTCTCGTTGAACGCATGGCCGAACGTGCCGAGGATGCGGACGGGGTCGAGCCCGGCGGCGAGCCCCGTCACCGCGGCGGAGGCGACGATGACGAGCAGCGGGTTGAACCGCAGCAGGAACCCGCCCGCGATCGCGGCGATGCCGGCGAGGACGAGCATCAGCGCTTCACCCCATAGCCGCCGCCGCCGGGCGTCTCGATCACCATCACGTCGCCCGCGCCCATGTCGGCGATCGCGGTCGAGCCCAGGGTCTCGATGTGGCCGTCAGCGCGCTCGATCCGATTGGCGCCCGGCCGGCCCGGCTGGCCCCCCGCAAGACCGAAGGGCGGCACGCGGCGCCGGTTGCTGAGAATGCCCGCACGCATCGGCGCGAGGAAGCGCAGGCGGCGGATGGTGCCGTCGCCGCCCCGCCATTCTCCGTTGCCGCCCGACCCGCGGCGGATCGCGAACTGCTCGACGAGCACGGGATAGCGCGCCTCCAGCACTTCGGGGTCGGTCAGGCGGCTGTTGGTCATGTGCGTCTGGATCGCGTCGGCGCCGTCATGGCCCGGTCCCGCCCCCGCACCGCCGGCAATCGTCTCGTAATATTGATACGTCGCATCGCCGAAGGTGAGGTTGTTCATCGTCCCCTGGCTTCCCGCCATCGCGCCGAGCGCGCCGAGCAGTGCGTCGGTGACGACCTGGCTCACTTCGACATTGCCCGCGACGACGGCGGCGGGGTGGCGGGGGTTGAGCATCGACCCTTCGGGCACGATCAGCTTGACGGGCCGAAGGAAACCTTCGTTCAGCGGCACCGCCTCGTCCACCAGCAGTCGCAGGACGTAGAGGACGGCGGCGCGCGTGACGGCGAGCGGTGCATTGAAGTTGGTCGGGCGCTGATCGCTCGTGCCCGTGAAATCGATGGTCGCCTCGCCCGCCGCGCGGTCGACGCGAACAGCGACCTTTACGACGGCGCCGTCGTCGAGTTCGTAGGCGAAACTGCCGTCATCGAGCCCCGCGATCATCCGCCGCGCCATCGCCTCCGCATGCGCCTGAAGATGCGCCATGTAGCGGGTGACGACGCCCTGGCCTTGCTGCGCCGCGAGTTGCCGAAGCCCCTCTGCCCCGCGCGCGCAGGCGGCGACCTGTGCCGCAAGATCGGCAAGGTTCTGGTCGATGTTGCGGGCCGGGTGTGCGCCGCTCGAAAGGCGCGCGCGGATCGCTTCCGACTGCATGACGCCATCGGCGACGATCAGCATGTCGTCGAAGATCACACCCTCGTCCTCGATCGTCCGGCTGTCGGGCGGCATCGAACCGGGCGTCGTCCCGCCCACATCCGCATGATGCCCACGCGCCGCCACGTAAAAGGCCGGCGCTTCCCCATCGACGAAGACGGGCATGACGACGGTGATGTCGGGCAGGTGCGTGCCGCCGCGATAGGGGTCGTTGAGCGCGTAGACCTCGCCCTTACGCATCGTCCCGCCACGATTGGCGATCACGGTGCGGATGCTCTCGCCCATCGAGCCCAGATGCACCGGGATATGCGGCGCGTTGGCGACCAGCCCCCCGTTGGCATCGAAGATCGCGCACGAGAAGTCGAGCCGCTCGCGGATGTTGACCGACGCGGCGCTTCGCTGGAGCGCGGCGCCCATTTCCTCGGCGATGCCCATGAACAGCCCGGCAAAGATCTCCAGGCGGACGGGATCGGCCGCCGCGCCCGTCTGCACGACCGAGCGGCCCTCACCGCGCTCGACCTGCAGCGTGCCCTCGGACAGGACCGTTGCCGTCCAGCCCGGTTCGACGACGACGGTCGAGACGGGATCGAGGATCAGCGCCGGTCCCGCCAGCGCCTGTCCCCCGGCCAGCGCCTCCCGCCGATAGACGGGCACCGCATGCAGCGCGCCGGCGAGGAACATGTCGACCCGCTCGATCGGCTCCCCCGGCCGCTCGGGTAGGGTGGCCGAGGGCAGCACCTCACCATCGCTGGCGCTCGCCTCCACGCGCAGCCGCTCGACCACCAGCGTGTCGTCGCCGACAAAGCCGAAGCGCTGGCGATGCGCCTCGGCAAAGGCGGCGGTCATTGCGGCGGGGTTGCCCCAGGGCACCTCGATCGTCTGGTCGCCGCGGGCGTAGCGCAGATGGGCAGCGGCAGCAGTTCGGATCGCGCCGGGCGGTACGCCCTGCGCCGTCAGTGCTGCGCTCGCATCGCCGGCTATCGTATCGAGTGCGGGCGCGAGGCCGGCATCGTCGAGGCCGAGGCCCAGCGTCACCTCGCGCACGACGCTGCGCTCGGCAAGACCGATGCCCACGGCGGACAGCACCCCCGCGAGCGGATGGATCAGCACCTGCCGCATCCCCAGCGCGTCGGCGACGAGGCAGGCGTGCTGACCGCCCGCTCCGCCGAAACAGGCGAGCGCATAGGCCGCCGGGTCCTCGCCGCGCGCGACCGAGACGGCGCGGATCGCCCTTGCCATGTTGGCGACGGCGATCGCGACGAGCCCCTCCGCCGCAGCCGCGCGAGTCAGGCGTTCGCCCGTCGCCGCCTCTACCTGATCGAGTAGCGCGTCCATCGCGGTCTCCGACGCAGCGCGATCGGGCGGCAGATTGCGATTCGGGCCGAACAGCGCGGGGAAATGCGTGGGCTGGATCTTGCCGAGCACGAGATTGCAGTCCGTGATCGTCAGCGGCCCGCCGCGGCGATAGCAGCCCGGCCCCGGGTCGGCGCCGGCCGATGCCGGCCCAACAAGCAGCCGCCCGCCGTCGAAGTGACAGATCGACCCGCCGCCCGCCGCGACGGTATCGATCCGCATCATCGGCACCGCGACACGCACCCCCGCCAGCACCGCGTCAGATCGCCGGTCGTAGCTGCCCGCATAGAGCGACACGTCGGTGGACGTCCCGCCCATGTCGAACCCGACGACGCGGTCGAATCCCGCCGCTTCCGCCGTCCGGGCCATCCCGACGATCCCGCCTGCCGGCCCCGAGAGCAACGCGTCCTTGCCGCCGAAACTGCTGCCGGAAACCAGGCCGCCGCTCGATTGCATGAACAGGAGGCCCGCCCCCAGCGACGCCTCCAGCCCCTCGACATAGCGGCGCAGGACGGGCGACAGGTACGCATCGGCCAGCGTCGTGTCACCGCGCGCGACGAGGCGGGTCAGCGGGGCGGTACGGTGGCTGACCGAAATCTGCGTGAAGCCCGCCGCGGCGGCGAGGTCGGCGAGCGCCGCCTCATGCGCGGTGTGCTTCCACCCGTGCATCAGCACGATCGCGACGGCGCGCAGGCCCGTGGCATAGGCCGCGGCGAACGCGGCCGCAGCGGCGTCGCGGTCCAACGGAGTCACGACCGTGCCGTCCTCCGCGACCCGCTCGTCGATCTCGATCACGTCGGCGAAAAGCGGTGGGGCACGGCGAATGTCGCGTGCGAAGATGTCCGGACGGTCCTGATAGCCGATCGTCAGCGCGTCCCCGAACCCGCGGGTGATCGCCAGCAGCACAGGCTCGCCGGCGCGCTCCAGCAGCGCATTCGTCGCGATCGTCGTGCCGATACGGATGCGGCAGGGGGGCAGCGGCCCCTCCCCCACCCCGGTCAGGTCGCGGATCGCCGCCTCGGCCGCGTCGTGACGACGGCCGGGATCGACCGAGAGTAATTTTGCGGTGGCGAGACTGCCGTCCGGGCGGCGCGCCACCACGTCCGTGAAGGTGCCGCCGCGGTCGATCCAGAAACGCCATTCGCTCATGCCGCGTGTCTGGCATCCTTCGGCCCCTTGGGGAAGCGCGTCCGGCCTGCTAGGCGGCGGCGATGCTCAACTTGAACGACGTGACCGTGCGCCTTGGCGGCCGGACCATCATCGACGGCGCCAGCGCGCGCCTGCCGCCGAAGGGGCGCATCGGCCTCATCGGGCGGAACGGCGCGGGCAAGACGACGCTGGTGCGCACGATCACCGGCGGGATCGAGGCCGATGCCGGCAGCATCGACATGCCCCGCGGCGCGCGCCTCGGCTATATCGCGCAGGAAGCACCCGCGGGGGACAAGACGCCGTTCGAGACGGTGCTCGCCGCCGATACCGAACGCGCGGCGCTGATGATCGAGAGCGAAACGTGCGAGGACCCCGATCGCCTGGGCGACGTGTACGAGCGGCTGATCGCGATCGACGCCTATACCGCGCCGTCGCGCGCGGCGCAGATCCTCGTCGGGCTGGGCTTCGACGAGGCGATGCAGCAGCGGCCGCTCGACAGCTTTTCGGGCGGGTGGAAGATGCGCGTGGCGCTCGCCAGCCTGCTCTTCTCGCAGCCCGACCTGCTGCTTCTCGACGAGCCCTCGAACCACCTCGATCTCGAAGCGGTCATGTGGCTCGAGGATTTCCTCAAATCCTACCCCGCGACGATCCTTCTGGTCAGCCACGAGCGCGATTTCCTCAACAACGTCGTCGACCACATCCTGCATCTGGGCGGCGGCAAGTTGACGCTCTATCCCGGCGGCTACGACGCGTTCGAGCGGCAGCGGGCCGAGCGGCAGGCTCAGATCGCCTCCGCGCGCGCCAAGCAGCAGGCGGAGCGCGAGAAGCTACAGGACTATGTCGCGCGCAATTCCGCTCGCGCCTCCACCGCCAAGCAGGCGCAGGCGCGCGCGAAGATGCTGGCCAAGATGCAGCCGATCGCCGAGCTGATCGACGATCCGACGCTGTCGTTCGGCTTCCCCGATCCAGAGGAACTGCGCCCGCCGCTGGTCACGCTCGACATGGCCGCCGTCGGTTACGACGCGGTGCCGATCCTCAAGCGCCTGAATCTTCGGCTCGATCCAGACGATCGCCTCGCGCTGCTGGGGCGCAACGGGAACGGCAAGACGACGCTCGCGCGGCTGCTGGCGGCGCAATTGCCGGCGATGGAAGGCGGCATGAACGCCAGCGGCAAGATGCGCGTCGGCTATTTCACCCAGTATCAGGTGGAGGAGCTGGACCGCGACGAAACGCCGCTCCAGCACATGACGATCGCGATGAAGGGCGCCTCGCCCGGCGCGGTGCGGGCGCAGCTCGGCCGGTTCGGGTTCGCGGGGCAGAAGGCGACGACGCAGGTGGGCAAGCTGTCGGGCGGCGAGCGCGCGCGCCTGGCCCTGGCGCTCATCACCCGCGATGCGCCGCACATGCTGATCCTCGACGAGCCGACCAACCACCTTGACGTCGATGCGCGCGAGGCGCTGATCCAGGCGCTCAACGCCTATACCGGCGCGGTGGTGATCGTCAGCCACGATCGCCACATGATCGAAATGACCGCCGATCGCCTCGTGCTGGTCGACAACGGCACCGCGCGCGATTTCGACGGATCGGTCGACGATTACATCGCGATGATCCTCGGCAAGGAGCCGCCCGCCAGGGCAGAGGCGCGTGCGACCGAGAAGAAGTCGGGCTTTGACCGCGACCAGCTCAAGGCGCTGCGCCAGCGAGCCAAGGCGGCGGAGACCGATCTCGCCAAGCTGACCGAGCAGCGTGAGGCAATCGACCGCGCGCTCGCCGATCCGGCAAAGGCGACGCAGTCGGTCAGCGACCTGATGAAACGCCGCAGCGAACTCGACGCCGCGGTCGATGCGGCGGAAGCCGCGTGGATGGAAGCGACCGAGGCGCTGGAGATGACCGCCGCCTGAACCCCGAGAGGCCCAGGCGGCGGGACCGTCAAGCGCGCATCTGCTTGACGGCGTGATCGGCCGCGCGGGCGGTCAGCGCCATGAAGGTCAGCGACGGATTGACGCACGACACCGAAGCCATCTGCGCACCGTCGGTGATGTAGAGGTTCGGCGCGTCGTGCGCCTGGCTGAACCCGTTGAGCACCGACGACCGCGGATCGGCACCCATGCGCGCGCCGCCCATTTCGTGGATCGCGTCGCCGGGCACGTGCTCGCTCTCGCCGCTGGTCACGTTGGTGAGGCCTGCGGCCTTGAGCATCGCTTCGCCCTGCGCCTTGGCATCGGCCATCATCTTCAGCTCGTTCTCGCGGAAGGTGACGTCGAACTTCATCAGCGGCACGCCGAAGCGATCGACCTTGCTCGAATGCAGCGAGACGCGATTGTCCTTGTAGGGCAGGCATTCGCCGAACGCGCCCATGTCGAACCGCCACGGGGCATACTTCCGCATCCCGTGCTTCATCTCGGCGCCGAAGCCGACCGGCGGCATCGGGCTGCGATAGGCGCTGCCCTGATAGCCGTAACCGCGCTTGAACCCGACGCCCTCCTCGCCGCCGATATTGCGGAAGCGGGGGATGTAGACGCCGCCGGGGCGACGGCCATACTCGATGAGGTCGGTCATGCCCGGGATCTCGCCCGACACGCCAACGCGGAAGATATGGTCCATGACGTAGCGACCAAGCGTGCCGCTGTTGTCGAACCAGCTCTTCTCGCTGCCCGGCGCGCGCGAATTCATGAGGACCTGCACCGACCCCATCGCCGAGGCGCAGAGGAAGACGAGGTTCGCATTGACGACCTGCGCCTGCCCGGTCTTGGCATCGATGAAGCGGACGCCGGTCACGCGCTTGGCCTTGGGGTCGTATTCGAGGTTGGTGACGACTGCATCCGACTGGAGCGTCAGCCGCCCGGTCGCGCGCGCGGCGGGCAGCGTCACCGCCTGTGTCGAGAAATAGGCACCGAAGGAGCAGCCATTGCCGCACTGGTTGCGGTGCTGGCACTTGGTCCGGTTCTGCTCGGGCTTGTCGACGGTGATGTTCGACAGGCGCGTGTTGATGAGCTTGCGGCCGGGAAACTTCGACTCCAGCCGCTGCTTCAGCCACTTCTCCGCGACGTTCATCGGCATCGGCGGCATGAATTCGCTGTCGGGCAGATAGGGCAGGTTCTCGCGCGAGCCCGAGACGCCGATATATTTCTCGACCGTGCTGTACCAGGGCGCGAGGTCGTCATAGCCGATCGGCCAGACGCCATCGATTCCCTCGCGCTTGTTCGCGGTGAAGTCCTCCTCGGCCCAGCGGAACGACCAGCGCCCCCAGATCAGCGACTTGCCGCCGACCGCGCCGGGACGGATCCAGTAGAACTTGCTCCCCTCGTCATAGGCATAGGGGTTCAGCCGGTCGTCATTGTAGAATTTGCGGCTACTCGGCGCGACATAGCCGTGGGTGGCGATGTAATAGTCGCTGTCGCGCAGCGGTTCGGGCATCCGGTTGCGCGCCGGTACCTCGAAGGCAGGCTTGCCCTCGTAATCATAGCCCTCGCTGTGCTCGACCATGACGCCGCGGTCGAGCATCAGGACCCTCAGGCCCTTCTCGGTCAATTCCTTGGCGGCATAGCCGCCGCTGATGCCCGATCCGATGACGATCGCATCGAAACGGTTGGTGGAAGCCGTCTGCATAAATCCCTCCCGGTACGCGCTCAGTACTTCAGCGCGCGCAGCGTCTTGAAGCTGGTGGTGATGTCGGGGAGATAGGGCGCGGGCGCCTCGTCGTTCTCGACATAAAAATGGCGGACGTTCCTGGCCGAGGGGCGCGCGAACAGCTTGCCGAAATCGACGGTACCACTGCCGACCGCGGTCATCTTGCCGTCGGCGCGCCGGTCCTTGACGTGGAAGGCGTAGAGCCGCGGCGCGAGCCGGTCGAGCAGTGCGCCCATGTCCTGCCCCGCGACAATCGCCCAGAACAGGTCGAGCTCGATCTTGACCAGCGCCGGGTCGGTCCCCTCGAGCAACAGGTCGTAGAGCGTCTTGTCGCCGACCTTCGTCGTGAACTCGAAGTCGTGGTTGTGATAGCCGAAGCCGAGGCCCGCCTTCTTCATCTCTGCTGCGAAGCGGTTGATGTTGGGCAGCGCCGCCTTCCACGCCGCTTCGTTGCGGAACTCGGCGTTCATATAGGGCAGGATGATGGTGTCGGCGCCGAGCGTCTTCGCCATCGCAATCTGCTTGGGCAGGTCGGCGAGCAGCGCGTCATAACCGATGTGCACTGACGGCGCCTTGAGCTTCAGCCGGTCCATCGTCCGGCGCAGCATCCTGTGGTCCATGGCGTCGTAACCGCCGCCGCCATATTCGACCTCGCGATAGCCGATGCGTGCGACCGCCTCGAGCGTCTTGACGGGATCCTTCTGGAACAGCTCGCGCACGGTGTAGAGCTGAAGGCCGATCGCCTTGAGCTGCGCGCCCATGGCAAGGCGCGGCATGGCGGCAAGGGCGAGCGCGCCGCCCGCGCCGCCGATCAGGGTACGCCGGTTCATCATGAGCTATAGACCTTGTTGACCTGCGAATAGGGGAAGGCGCCGTTATATTCGCCGGGCACGGGCAGGTATTCGCGCTCCTGCGTGATGCCGATCTCCGACGTGTAATAGCCGGTGATGACGAGCTGGCGGAACGCCTCGAACCAGTCCTTGCCGCCCGGGATCTGGTCGTTCATCGCCAGCGTCAACAGCGCGTCCTGCTGCTTGGCAGACGCCTTTGCACCCGCCACCTTGAAATCGGTCATCGACCGCTTGTCGATCGCGTCGAGGCCGGCGATCACCGGCTCGCGCTCCTTCGGATACGACCAGTCGGCGAGCAGCTTCTCGATATATTGCGGCACGCCCGCGGCGATCGCGCCGGGGGTGTCGGTGGTGGGGATAACCCGCTCGCTGAGCGCGGTCAGCAGCGCGCGCTGGGCGGGCGTGAAGACGGCGACGCTCGGCGGGCCTTCGCTGATGCCGGGAATGACGGCACCCTTGGTCTGCGCGGCGGTGGCGGCGGCGCGGGCGATCGGGGCAAAGGCCCCGGCCCCGAACATCGCGGCGACACCCGCCAGCGCGGTTCTGCGGTCGATAATCACTTGGCCTCTCCTGGCAGGTCCTGCGCGATCGCCGCCTCGGGCAGCGGGCGCACCCAGATGTTACGAAAGGATACGGGCGAGTCGTGATCCTGAAGCTGAATGGGCAGCGCGTCGGCATGCGCGGTGTAGCTGGCGACCTTGCGCCACACGGTCGTTCCCAGCATCGCCTGATGGTTCTGGACGAGCACGCCGTTCAGCAACGCGGTGATGTAGGCGGGACGGACGAGCTTGCCCGCCGCGTCGAACCGGGGCCGCTCGAATACGATGTCGTAGCTCTGCCACTCGCCGGGCTTGCGCGAGGCGTTGGCGAGCGCCGGCTTGAAGCCGTAGACGGAGCCAACCGTTCCGTCGGCATAGGTCGGGTTGTTGTAGCCGTCGAGGATCTGGATCTCGTACCGCTCCATGAACCAGATGCCGCTGTTGCCGCGATCCTGCGACGTCTTCGTCGGCGGATTGGGGCTGCGGAACTCGAGATGCATCTGCACATCGCCGAAGCTTTGCTTCGAGGTAAGCGGACCGGCACCCTTCGGGATGGTCATCGCACCATTGGCGACGGTCCAGGGCAGTTTATCCGCCTTCCACGCGTTTAGTGACTTGCCGTCGAACAGCACCACCGCATCGGCTGGTGCGCCGCCCGGCTGCGCGGCCGGCGTCACCACCACCGGATAGGGGCGATCGGCATCGTGGACGCGCCACTGGCTGTTCGGCAGGATGGGCGTGTCCTTGAACCCGGGCTTGTCCTGCGCGGTTGCCGCGCCGGCCAGCCCCACCGCCGCGATCGCGGCCAGACGGATGGCTTTCACTCTCACTCCCCTCACACCTTGTCGGCGGCGCGATAGGCGGCGATCAGCCGATCCTCGCCTGCGCGGCCGTCGATCGAATTGCCGTGCTCCATGCCGATCACGCCGTCATAGCGCTTCGACTTGAGCCATTTGACGATGTTGCCGTAATTGACCTCGCCCGATCCCGGCTCCTTGCGGCCCGGATTGTCGCCGAACTGGATATAGGCGATCTCGTCCCACGCATTGCCGAGCGAGGGGATGAGGTTCCCCGACTGGATCTGTTCGTGATAGCAATCGGCCAGCACCTTGATCCCAGACCGGTCGACCGCGGTTGCCACGGCATAGCCCTGCGCAATCGTCTGCATGAACACGCCGGGGTGGTCGGTGCGCGTGTTGAGCGGCTCCATCACCAGCGTCAGGCCCGAATTGGCGACGATATCGCCCGCCCGGCGCATCGTGTCGATGACGCGCGCGGTCTGGATGTCGAGCGGTAGCTTGGGATCGAGAAAGCCCGTGACGATCGTCGCGCGCGTGGCGTTCAGGCGCTTGGCCACGTCGAGCGAAGCGCGGATGTCGGCGAGGAACGCGTCGCGCTCCGCCGCGTCGCCGGTGCCGAAGCGGGGGCGGCTCTCGCCCCATTTGGGCATCGAGGCGACGAACACGCCCATCGTCATGCCGCGGCTTGCCAGCGCCTTCGCCATCGCGGTCTGCTCGGCGACGGTGCGGCCCGCCGCTTCGTTATCCTCCCACGCGGTAAAGCCCTGGTCGGCGGCATAGGCGATCTGCTCGATCCGGCCGCCGCGGCTCGCGAAGCTGCCCTCGTGCGGCGCGAACTTCATCGAGAAACGCGCGGCGTTCGACTGCGGCGCCTCGGCACATGCCGCCCCGGCGATCAGCGGTGTCGCCGCCGCAGCGGCGATCAGGCTGCGGCGAGTGACCTTCACGGCTGCATACCGCCGCGGCTGTTGTCGCGGAAGCTGAACTGGAAGATGAGCGCGATCACCGCGGCGGCGATAGCGGGGGCGACCCACATGCCCTGCCAGTCGGCGATCGTCGGGTTGGCGGGCAACTGCGCATAGAGGATGCCGCCGATCTGGGAGCCGAGCAGCATGCCGACGCCGTAGGTGAACAGCGTCAGCATCCCCTGTGCCTGCGCGTTCACGCCCTTGGGCGCGGCGATCGTCTGCGTGTAGATCGCGCCGGCGACGAAGAAGAAGTCGTAGCAGATGCCGTGCAGCGCGACGCCGGTATAGACCGCCCACAGCCCCGCCCCACCGTCACCGATCGCGAACAGCGCATAGCGGATCGCCCAGGCGGCCATGCCGACGAGCAGCAGCGGCTTCACCCCGAAGCGGCGATAGAGGAACGGCATCGAGAACATGAAGACGAGCTCGGACATCTGCCCGATGGCGAGCGTGCCGCCGACATTCTCGATCCCCGCCGCGCCGACATAGGGCGAGGCATAGGCGTAATACATCGCCAGCGGGATCGAGATCAGCGTGGCGCAGGTCACGAAGATCAGGAACGAGCGTTGGCGTAGCAACCCGAACGCTTCGACGCACAGCACCTGACGGACGATGCTGCCGCCCTGCGGCGCGTCGGCCGCTACGTTGGGGAGCGTCAGGCTGTAGAAACCGAGCGCGAGCGACACGACCGCGGCAACGCGGAAGATTTCGGGGCTGGCCGACAGCCCCGCCCAGCCGATGATGAGGCCGGCGGCGATCCAGCCAATCGTCCCGAAGGCGCGGACGAACGGGAAGCGATCGACCCGCTCGCCGAAGCTCTTGAGCGCAATCGTGTTCGCGAGGCCCACCGTGGGCATGTAGAGGATCATGTAGCAGAGCAGCAGCCAGACGAAGGTGCCGCCCCCTGCCGGGTTGATATAGCCCGGCAGGATGAAGAGCAGCACGCCGCCGACCAGGTGCAGGATCACCATCAGCATCTTGGGGCTGAAGAACCGCGTCGCGGCCATGCCGAGCAGGAATGATCCGACAATCGATGCGATCGGCCCGACCGAAAAGGCATTGGCAATCAGGTCGCCGATGCCAACGGTCTGCATGACCAGCCCGAGCGTCACCGCTCCCGCGCCCCAGACGAAGAATTGCATGAACATCAGCGCGCTGAGGCGCACCGTCAGCATTCCCGCGGCCGGACGCACCGCGCCCGTAAATGTCCCTTCCGCAGCGGCCATCCGCTCGTCCTCCCCAACGCGGGTTCCCCGCTTTGCTCCGGCGACAGGGGTATGCAGGCGATGGCGACGTGTAAAGGGTTACAATGTGACCGCCGCCGAAAATGTGAACGCTCTCCGGACTTTTTAGCCTTTGGCGGAAACGATCGACAACCATCGGGAAGAACTGAAAAATGTACGTTTATCGCGTCTGCTAGGGGTTCGGTTCCGGATGCGCTGCGCGCGACGACCGCGCCCGGCAGCATACGTAAACATGATTTCGCAAATGCCATAAGAGGCGGGTCAAGAGACGGCCCATGCACGGCGCAACCGAAAGCGACGCCCAGTACGGTGGCATGATTATTTTGGATCACCACCATAGGTTAGAAAGCAGGTGCCCTCGCCTGCCCGCCCCTGCTAGGGCGAACGGATGACGCCGCCAGACGCCCCGCTTCGCAGCCCGCCTCTGCGCGACTGGACCGAGGCCGAGCGTGCCGAGGCGCTCGACGACTATGGCATCCTCGACACCCCTGCCGAGGCCGATTTCGACGAGATCGCCCAGCTCGCCGCAGATGCGCTGGAGGCGCCGATCGCGCTGATCAGCCTCGTTTCCCGCGATCGCCAGTGGTTCAAGTCCGAGATCGGCTTCGGCGAGCGGGAAACGCCGATCGGTTCGTCGGTGTGCGCCCATGCGCTTCGCGGCGACGGTTTCCTGGTGGTGCCCGACCTGAGCGCCGATCCGCGCTTCGCCGACAATCCGCTGGTCACGGCGCCCGACGGTATCCGGTTTTATTGCGGCGCGGTTCTGTTCGGCAAGGCGGGCCTTCCGCTCGGCACCTTGTGCGTGATCGACCGGGTGCCGCGCCCAGACGGCGTGACCCCCGCCCAGCAGCGCCTGCTCGAACTGCTGGCGCGTCAGGTCGTCGCGCAGATGGAACTGCGCCGCGCGATCGACGATGCCCGCTCGCGCCGCGAAGAGCGACAGGCGGTCGAGGCGCGCTACCAGCTTGCCGCAAGCGCGACGACCGATGCGATCTGGGATTGGGACCTCTTGACCGATCGCGTCCAGTGGAACGCCGCGCTGGAGACCGCCTATGGCCACCACATCGACGCCGCCGAGACCGAGGGCGACTGGTGGCTGAGCCGCGTCCACCCCGACGATCGCGAGCATGTGGCGCGCAGCATCGAGGTGGCAATCGCGTGCGGCGACCCCAGCTGGGCCGCGGACTATCGCTTCGTGCGGGCCAATGGCAGCTATGCGCCGGTATACGACCGTGGCTCGATCCTGCGCGACGAGAGCGGGCGCGCGGTCCGCATGATCGGTGCGATGCTCGACCTGACCGAGCGGCGCGCGCACGAGGCGGAGCTGCGCGCCAGCAACGCGCGCTTCCGGGCGGCGGTCGATGCGATCGACGGCTATGTCTGGACGAATACGCCGGAGGGCGAGATGCGCGGCGACCAGCCCGGCTGGCACGCGCTGACCGGCCAGAGCGAGGCTGAGTATTCGGGCTATGGCTGGACCGCGGCGGTCCACCCCGACGATGCTGAGCCCTCGGTCGCCGCGTGGAAGGCGGCTCTCTCGTCCCGCGGCATGTACGCGCACGAACACCGCGTCCGCACCGCGGCCGGCGAGTGGCGCCGTTTCGTCACGCGCGCGGTGCCGATGATCGGCGAAGATGGCTCCCTGCTCGAATGGGTGGGCATCCACACCGACGTCACCGAGCGGCGCGAGCAGCAGGCGGCGCTGCATGAAAGCCAAGCGCGGCTCCAGTTTCTCGACGATCTGGGCCACGCCACGGCCGAGGCCACTGACCCCGACGCGATCGTCGCGACGACAACGCGGATGGTCGCCGACCATATGGGCGTCGACAATTGCGCCTATGCCCGTTTCGGCGACGATCAGGATGGCTTCGTCATTTCCGGCGAGTGGTCGCGCGGCGACGGCCATTCCTTCATCGGCGACTATCGATTGTCGGACTATGGTCCGGCGATCGGCGAAGCGCTTCGTGCCGGTCGCCCGGTGGTAATTTCCGACATGGTGACGGCGGTCGGCGCCGAGGCGGCGGCAATGGCGGCCGAGACGGGCGTCGCGGCGACGATTTCGGTCCCGATTATCCGGCTCGGTCGGCTGGTGGCGATGGTCGCCGTCCACCACGCGAGTTCGCGCGAGTGGACCGAAGCCGAGGTCAGCCTGCTTGCAGCCACCGCAGAGCGTTCCTGGGCACATCTGGAGCGCGTGCGCGCGACCAATGCGCTTGCCGACCTCAACGCCAGCCTGGAGGCGCGCGTCGCCGAACGCAGCCGCGAACTGCTCGTCGCCGAGGAAGCGCTGCGTCAGGCGCAGAAGATGGAGGCGGTCGGCCAGCTGACCGGTGGCATCGCCCACGACTTCAACAACCTGCTGACGATCGTCATCGGCAGCGTCGATATCGCCCGCCGGGCGCTGGGCGTCGGCGATGCGATGCGGGCGACACGGGCGATGGGCAACGCGCAGAAGGGTGCGGAGCGGGCCGCCGCGCTGACCCAGCGCCTGCTCGCCTTCTCGCGCCGCCAGCCGCTCGATCCCAAGCCGCTCGATGTCGGCCGGCTGGTCGACGGGATGCTGGACCTCGTCAACCGCGCGCTGGGTGAGACGGTCTCGCTCGAGGTCGTCGGCGATCCCGCCCTGTGGCGGGTCGAAGCCGATCCCAACCAGCTCGAGAACGCGATCCTCAACCTGGCGGTCAATGCACGCGACGCGATGCCCGAGGGCGGGCGCCTGGTCATCGAAACGCGCAACGCCCGCGTCGAGCCGGGCGACGCGGCAGAGGTCGCGCCGGGCGATTACGTGATGGTCGCGGTGACCGACACCGGCACCGGCATGTCGCGCGACACGCTGGGCCGCGTGTTCGAACCCTTCTTCACCACCAAGGAAGTCGGCCGCGGCACCGGCCTCGGCCTCAGCCAGGTCTATGGCTTCGTCCGGCAGTCGGGGGGGCAGGTGAAGATCTTCTCGCAGGAGCATGTCGGCACGACGGTGCGCATCTACCTGCCCCGCCTGCATCGCGAGGCTGGGGCGCAGGAAGACGAGGCGGTCGCGCTCGCCGCCGCCCCGTCGCGTCAGGACGAGACGATCATGGTCGTCGAGGACGACGACGATGTTCGCGCCTACACGGTCGAGGTGCTGCGCGAGCTCGGCTACCGCGTGCTCGAGGCGCATGACGGCATGACCGCGCTGCGCCTCCTCGAACGGCGCGACACGGCGATCGACCTGCTCTTTACCGACGTCGTGATGCCCGGCATGTCGGGCAGCGAACTGGTCGAGCGTGCGCGGGGGCTCAAGGCGGGGCTGAAGGTGCTCTATGCGAGCGGCTATACGCGCAACGCGATCATGCAGGGCGGCCGGCTCGAGCCGGGCGTCGAGCTGATCGCCAAGCCGTTCACCTACGAAAGCCTCGCCCGCAAGATCCGCGACGTGCTCGAGGCCTGATCCCGTTCTTCGATTGCGCTTGCGGGCGCGCGCGCTTCCGCTAAAGGCCGGCGCGTCGTCCGGGCCAGCCCGGACGGCAAAGATCGCGCCGGTGCCCGAAAGGGCTTCAAAGGGAATGCGGTGCGGGGCCTCAAAGACCCCCATTCCGCGGCTGTCCCTGCAACTGTAAGCGGCGAGCGAGGCGAGCACGTGTCCGGTACTGCCGGGCACAGCCACTGGGGAAACCTGGGAAGGCGCACGCCGAGCCTTGACCCGCGAGCCAGGAGACCTGCCGGCGCTGTCGCTCATCGCTGCGGTCCAGGGGATGGCCATGGCGCGGGACATGCTTCCGTTCGAGCGACGAAGCCGCGCGGCCTTTGGGGGTCGTGAACGGTGCCGGTCGCCCGGGGGCATCGCGTTCGCTCCCGCTGCGCCCCTGCGCCGTCGTTCGTCCGCGAACAGCCCCCGAACCCGCGTCTTTTGAAGCAACGCGGGGGGACTTTTTACCAATGAAGACCAGCCAGATTTCGCTGATCGCGCTTGCCGCGACAGCCGCATTTGTCGCACCTGCCGCGGCACAGACCGATCCGAGCCAGCCCGCGCGCGACGCCGAGGGGAACGAGATCGTCGTCACCGCCACCCGATCGGCCGGCGCGGTCGAAGCCTCGAAGGTGCCCGCCTCGGTCACCGTCCTGTCGGCCGACGACCTTCAGGAACGACAGGTCCGGGTCGTAAGCGACGTGCTTCGCGACGTACCCGGCATCGCGGTCAGCCAGACCGGCGGGCGCGGCGGCCTGACCCAGGTGCGTATCCGCGGGTCCGAGAGCAACCACGTCCTCGTCCTCGTCGACGGGATTGAGGTGTCGGACCCCTATCAGGGCGAGTTCGACTGGAACACGCTGGCCGCCGACGACGGCGCGCGGATCGAGGTGTTGCGCGGGCAGCAATCGTCGCTCTACGGCTCAGACGCGATCGGCGGCGTCATCCACTATATCACCGCGACGGGTCGCGAGGCGCCGGGCGTCTCGATCAGGGCCGAGGGCGGGTCATTCGATACGCTGGCGGGCAATGCGCGCATCGCCGGGGCGGGCGAGACGATCGATTATGCGCTGACCGGCACGCTCTATCGCACCGATGGGCAGCCGACCGCGCGCGGCGGCATGCGTAACGTCGGCGTGACCAGCGCCTCGGGCAGTGCCAAGGCGAGCTGGACGCCGGCCGACAATCTCCGCCTGACCGCGGTCGGCCGCTACAGCTATACCGACGCGCTGACCAACAGCAGCGACGGCGACCCGGCGAGCCCCACCTTCGGCTATACCGTCGACAGCCCCGGCGTGCGGACGCAGATCGAGGGGGCCTATGGCCTCGTCCGCGGTGACCTTTCGCTGCTGGACGGCCGCTGGACGCACGCACTGACTGGACAGGTCGCCGATACCGTGCGCCAGGGGTTAAGCCCCGCCGGCCTCGACTATGGCAACAAGGGCCGCCGGTGGAAGGGCAGCTATGAGACGGGGCTGCGGCTCGGCGACGATCGCATCGGCCACCGCCTGACCGCCGCGGTCGATTACGAGCACGAGGCGTACCGGACGACAACCCCCTCCCCGTTCGCATTCCAGGGACGGCGCACGACCGAGAACTGGGGCTTCGTCGGCCAGTATGAGCTGACCGTGGGCGAGGCGCTGTCGGCCGGCGCGAGCATCCGTCATGACGCCAACAATCGCTTCGCCGATGCGACGACGTGGCGGGCGCAGGCGGGCTATCGCCTGCCCTTTGGCCTGCGCGTGCGCGGCGCCTATGGGACGGGCGTCAAGAACCCCGGCTATTTCGACCTGTTCGGCTATTCGGACGGCCGCTACATCGGCAACCCGAACCTGCGCCCGGAAAAGTCGGAGGGCTGGGAAGCCGGGCTCGATCAGCAGATCGGCGACCGCGCGACGATCGGCGCGACATACTTCGACAACCGGCTGAAGGATGAGATCTTCGTCACCTATCCCGCGCCGGATTTCGTCGCGACGCCGGCCAACCGCACGACGCGATCGAAGCAGCACGGAGTCGAGGCGTTCGTGTCGGCGCGCCCGGTCGATCAGCTCAAGATCGACCTTGCCTACACCTATACCGACGCGACCGAGAACGGCGTGCGCGAGGTACGGCGCCCGCGCCATATCGGCAGCATCAACGTGACCGCATTCAGCGCCGACAAGCGCTTCTCGGGCACCTTCACCGCGCGCTACAACGGTCGTCAGGACGATTCCGCGTTCATCGACCCCAGCTTCGTCCCCGTCACCGTGTCGCTGGAGGAGTTCGTCATCGTCAACCTCGCCGCCGACTACAAGCTGACCGACAAGCTGTCGCTCTTTGGCCGGGTCGAGAACCTGGTGGGCGAGCGGAACGAGCAGGTGTTCAGCTTCGTCGGCAACGGCCGCGCCGCCTATGGCGGCGTGCGCGCGCGCTTCTGATGCGGCGCGCGGCGGCATCGTTGATGCTGCTGCTGGCGGCCGGGTGTTCGCGCCCGGCCGCCGTCCCGCTGGCGTCCGCGAAACCGCTAAGGGTGATGAGCGTCAACCAGTGCACCGACCAGATCGTCCTTGCGCTGCTACCGCCCGAGCGGATCGCGTCGGTCAGCTGGTTGTCACGCGATCCGGCGGGGTCGCTGATGGCACCGGCAGCCGCCAGTGTGCCCGTCAACCACGGGCAGGCCGAGGAAGTGCTGGCCGAGGCCCCCGACCTGGTCGTCGCCGGCAGCTTCACCACCCCGGCGTTGCGGGGGATGCTTAAACGCATCGGCTGGCCGATGATCGAGGTCCGTCACGCGAGCAGCTTCGACGACATCCGGCGTACCGTGCGGCAGGTTGCCGCTGCGGTGGGCGAACCCGCGCGCGGCGAAGCACTGATCGCGGGCATGGACGCCCGGCTGGCGCAGGCGGCCCGGCGGGCGGTCCGCCACCCGCGCGTCGCCGCCTGGGACGGTAGCGGCTTCGGCGCGGCATCGGGCACGCTCTACGACGCCGTCCTGACCGCCGCGGGCGCCCGCAATGTCGTGCGGGAAATGGGCGGCTACAGCTATGGCCGACCCGATATCGAGACGCTGCTGAAGCTCGACCCCGACCTGATCGTCCAGGGCGCCGCGGTTCGCGCGGGCGGCAGTCTGGGCGACGAAATCACCAACCACCGCGTTGTGCGCGAGCGGTGGAAGGGCCGGACGCTGCGCATCCCGCAGGCCTATTATGTCTGCGGCACGCCGATGATCGGCGAGGCGGTGCTGCGATTGCAGGCGGAGATGGCGGCGTGAGGCGGCTTGCCCTCCCCCTGCTGGCGCTGGCCATCCTCGCGCTGGCGGCAGCGTCGCTGCTGGCGGGGCCGGTTTGGCTGTCGCCCGCGACCGTGGCGGCGGCGCTGGCCGACCCGCAGCCGTCGCTTGCCCGACTGCTCATCGTCGAGGTGCGGCTGCCCCGCCTCTTTCTTTCGCTGATGGTCGGGGCGATCCTCGGGCTCGCGGGCGCGGTGCTTCAAGGCCTGCTGCGCAACCCGCTCGCCGAGCCGGGGCTGCTGGGTGCATCGTCGGGCGCGTCGCTGGGCGCGGTGATCGCGATCTATTACGGGTTCGCCGCCAGTGCCGGGCTGGCGACGCCGATCTTCGCGCTCTTTGGCGCGCTGGTGGCGGTGGGGATCGCCTTCGCGCTGTCGCGAACCGGGGGGACGCTGTCGCTGATCCTGGCGGGCGTCGCGGTGTCGACGCTGGCGTCGGCGGGGGTCAGCCTGGCGCTCAACCTCGCGCCCAATCCGTTCGCCGCGTACGAGATCGTCACGTGGCTGATGGGGTCGCTCGCCGATCGGAGCTGGGACCATGTGACGCTGGCCGCGCCGTTCATCGCGCTGGGCGCAGTCCTCTTGTCATTCACCGCGCGCGGACTCGACGCCCTGACGCTGGGTGAGCGGCAGGCGGAGAGCCTCGGCGTGGACGTCGGCCGGCTGCGGCTGCTGGCGCTGATCGGCACTGCGGCGGGCGTCGGCGCGGCAACGGCGGTGACGGGCGCAGTGGGCTTTGTCGGATTGATCGCGCCGCATCTTGCCCGGCCGCTGGTGGGGCATCGCCCCGGCGCGACGCTGGCGCCGGCGGCGTTGATCGGCGCCGCGCTGGTGCTGGCGGCCGACGTCGCCACGAAGATCGCTGGCCCGGCGCTCGACCTCAAGCTCGGCGTGCTGATCGCGGTGGTCGGCGCGCCGTTTTTCCTGTGGCTGGTCCTGCGCGTTCGGCAGGTGGCGCCGTGACGCGGCTTTCGCTCGGCGGCATCACCCATCACCGGGGTGCGCGCGCGGTGCTGACCGGCGTCGATGCGGCGTTCGAGGGCGGGCGGCTCACCGCGGTCATCGGTCCCAACGGTGCGGGCAAGTCGACGCTGCTGGAGATCGCCGCCGGGCTGCTACAGCCTGATGCCGGCACCGTCGCCCTAGACGACCGCGCGATCCGCGCCATTCCGCCGCGCGAACTCGCTGCGATCCGGGCCTATCTGCCGCAATCGCCGCGCGCGGAATGGCCCGTGAGCGTCGAGCGCCTGGTCGCGCTCGGCCTGTCGCAGCATCTTCCCGTCTTTGGCCCGTTGCCGGGGCGATGGCGGCTGGCGGTCAGCGGCGCGCTGGCGCGGTTCGACCTCACCGCCCTGCGCGCTCGCCCGGCGACGCGGCTGTCGGGCGGCGAGCTTGCCCGCGCGATGCTGGCGCGCGCGGTGGTGGGCGAGCCGCGCGTCCTGATCGTGGACGAGCCGAGCGCCGGGCTCGATCCCCGCCATGCGCATGAGGCGGCGCGGCAGCTTCGCGCGCTGGCGGACGACGGCTGTGCGGTCGTCGTCGCGCTTCACGATCTCGATCTCGTCAGCCGCATCGCCGACGACGTCGTCGCGCTGAAGGGCGGCGGCCTGCATGCGAGCGGCCCGGCCGGAGCGGTCCTGACCGAGCCGACGCTCGCCGCGCTCTACGACATGCCCGTCCGGGTCGATCGGGCGGGCGGGCGCGCATCGGTCCGGTTCGGGGACTGAGCCCCCTGTCCCATCGCCCGCCTTTCCTTTGGCGCGGGGCATGGTAACAGCAGGATCGATGTCGCGCAGCGTGCCCCCTCCCGAAATCGATCCCGCGACGGGCCGCGCGATCGTCACGTCGTTCGACGTGGCCGCGGCGGCGGGGGTGTCGCAATCGACGGTCTCACGCGCGCTCCGAAATCTCGACAGCGTCAGCGCCGAGACGCGCGAGCGGGTGCTGGAGGCGGCGTCGCAGCTCGGCTATCTGCCCGACCTGCGTGCCGCGCGGCTGCGACAGGCGACGACGGGGTGCATCGCGCTGGTCCTGATCGTGCCAGCGGGGCTCGACCGGGCGACGCTCAATCCCTTTTACTACGACCTTGTCGCCGCGATCGAGGGAGCCGCCGCGGTCGACGGCCGCCGCATCCTCCTGTCCTTCCAGGACGAGGAAGCGGGCTTCGACGCCGAGTTTGAGCAGCGGCGAGAGGCCGACGGCATGATCGTCGTCGGCAGCGCGACCAACGCGGCGGGCTGGGCGCACTTCACCCGCGCCGCGGCACAGGGGCGCCGCGTCGTCGCCTGGGGCTCGCCGCACGACGATTTGCCTACCGTCCGCGCCGACAACCGCGACGGCGCACGACAGGCGGTCGAGCACCTCCATGCCCGCGGCCGCCGCCGCATCGCCTTTGCCGGCCCCGGTTGGGAGCGGCACGCCGCCTATGCCGAGCGGCGCGAGGGCTATCTGGCCGCACTGGCCGCCGTCGGCCTCGACCCCATCGACGTGTCGGGCGCCAGCATCGGCGAGCGCGAGGCACAGGGCGCGGCGGCGATCGCCGGGCTGATCGACACCGACCCGCGCGCCGATGCGCTGTTCGCCGCCAGCGACCTCGTGGCGCTCGGCGCGTTGCGGGCGCTCCGGGAAGCGGGGCTGTCGGTGCCGGGCGACGTGGCGGTGGTCGGCTTCGACGGCATCCAGGGCGTCCGCCACTGCGACCCGGCGCTGACGACGGTGGCACAGGATGCGCCTGCCGCGGGCCGCGCGCTGGTCGACGCGCTCCTGCGCAACATCGCAGGCGCGCCCGTCGGGTCGAGCCGCGTCCCCGTCCGCCTGGTCGTCCGCGCCAGCACCTAAGGTCGCTTGCCACCGCCCGCGCCGCGGCGCACAACCTCGATCAGTGTGTTTTCGGGGAGCAAGGCATGGCGACGATCTACGACGGACAGGTGCAGCGATATAACAGCGTCGCCCGGGCGCTGCACTGGATCCTCGCCATCCTCATCATCGGCAACTTGGCGGGCGGACTGCTTCACGACGCCTTGGAGGGCGTGATCGAGGTCATGCCGATCCACAAGGCGACGGGGCTGCTGATCCTTGCGCTCACCGTCTTTCGTATCGTCTGGCGCCTGACCAACCGCCCGCCGCCGCTGCCCGGCCATGTGAACGGGCTGGAGCGGAGCGCGGCGCAAGCGGCGCATGCCGGCCTTTATGCGCTGATGCTCGTCATGCCGCTGACCGGCTGGATCTTCAGCTCGGCGGGCAAGTGGCCGCTCAGCTTCTACGGCCTGTTCGACGTGCCGAAGCTCCCTTTCAACAAGGGCGATCCGATCGTGGGCGCCGCACATGAGGGGCACGAGATCCTCGGCTGGGTTTTCCTCGCGCTGATCGTGCTGCACATCGCGGCGGCGCTGCGCCACCACTTCGTCCTGAAGGACAATGTGCTGCGCCGCATGGCGTGACGGCGGGAAAGCCCCTCCCTGACAAGGGAGGGGTTGGGGTGGGTCGGCCTGTTCATGTCGATCGGCTCGCCCATAACGGGCCGACCCACCCCCGGCCCCTCCCTTCCAGGGAGGGGAGGATCTTCTATTTCAGCGTCGGCGAGTCGAGGTTAAGCGCGCTCGCCGGCAGTACCTCCAGGTTCGGATAGGCCTTGCGCAGCGGCTCGACGAAGCTTTTGGCATCGCCGACCACGACGATGCTCGCCCCCTTCGTGTCGAACAGCCGTGCCGCCGCAGCCTGAACCGCGGCCGGATCGACCCCCTCGACCGAGGGGATGAAGCGGCCGAGCTCGTCAATGCCCACCTGCTCGACCACGTAATCGCCGACCAGCCCGGCGATCCCCGCATTGGTCTCGATCGTCCGGCCGAAGCTGCCGACCAGCACTGCCTTGCGCGTGGCGAGTTCGCTCGACGGCGCGGGCAGCGTGCCGAGACGCTGCATCTCGGCGGTGATGATCGACACGACCTCGGGTGCCGAAGGGTTCTTGGTCTGCGTGGCCGCCGTGAACGGCCCCACCCCGCGCCGTGCGTCGAGGCTGGACCGCGCGCCATAGGCAAGCCCACGCTTGATGCGGACTTCCTGGTTCAGCCGCGAGGTGAAGCCGACGCCGAGCGTCGCGTTCGCCACCTGCCCCGCATAGAATTGAGGGTCCGACCGGGCGAGGCCGGGCCGAGCGACGACGACGCCCGCCTGTCCCGCATCGGGCAGGTCGACGACGATCACGCGGGGCGCGGCGGCGGCGCTCTCGACCCTGGCGGCAGGGGCGGCTGCCCCCTGCCCCTTCCAGTCGCCGAACAACTTCTGCGCCAGCGCCCGGCCCGCATCGGCACGCACGTCGCCGACGAGGATCAGCGTGCTGCGCTCGGGCCGCCAACTCGCGCGATAGGCGGCCGCAAGGTCGGCGGGCGTGATCGTCTTAAGGCTGGCGGGCGTCCCGCTTTCGGGATTGCCATAGGGGGCGGCACCATAGACCGCGCGCGCCGCGACCAGCTGCGACAGCGCGCCGGGGTCCTTGAGCTGCACCGTGAGCCCGTCAATCGTTTGTGCCCGCGCTCGGTCGAGCTCTTCGGCCGCAAAGGCAGGGTTGCGCGCCACGTCGGCCAGGATCGTCATCGCGGGCGCAAGCTGGTCCGACTTGACCGACAGCGTGACTGCCGAGCCGTCCCAGTCCGCATCGCTGCCGATCGCGCCGCCGAGCGATTCGACCGCCTGCGCGATCTGCGTCGCGCTGCGCGTCTTCGTCCCCTTGGTCAGCAGCCCGGCGGTCATGCCCGCCAGCCCCGCCTTGCCCGCCGGATCGAGCGCCGCACCGCCATCGGCGACGAGCTGTGCCGACACGAGCGGCAGGCCGGGGCGATCGACGACGATGACGCGCATCCCATTGGGCAGCCGCGTCTCGACCGGCTTCGGCAGCACCGGGACCACCGCTGCGCCCGGCGCAGGCGGCGCGATGCGGTCGGCGGCGGCGGCCTGGGTGTGGACAACGATGCCGGGCGGCACGGTCAGCGGCGTCGCGCGGACGGTGGAGGCGATGGCGATCGTGTCACCCTTCGCGCCCTTTGCCGCATCGGCCGAATTGTAGAGGACGGTCGAGGATCGCTGCGGCGTCAGATAGCGGCGGGCGACGCGCTGGACGTCGGCAGGCGTGACCGCGGCGATCGCGGAGAGCCGCTTGTCGGCGGCGGCAGGGTCGCGCTCGACGATCACGCCCTGCGCGAGTTGCGATGCCTTGCCCTCGGCGGTCTCGCGGCTTTGCAGCGCCTCGGTCAGCAGCTCGTTCTTCGCCTCGGCCAGTTCGGCGGCGGTGACCGGCGCGTCGCGCAGCCGTGCGATCTCGGCGGTCAGCCCCGCCTCCCCCTGCGCCGCCGTCTTGCCGCCGGCAAGGATCGCATAGACGCTGAACAGGCCCGTGCCCTGCTTGGCGTCGTAGAAGCTCGCCGCCTGCGCCGCGGTCTGATCGCGGTAGACGAGGCTTTGATAGAGGCGCGAGTTCTCGCCGCCCGCCAGCACGGTGTTCAGCACCGAAAGCGCCGCCGCATCCGGGCTGTTCGCCGGCGGGATCGGATAGCTGATTAGGACTGCGGGCAGCGGGGTGTTCGGCTCGTATACCGTATAGCGCTTCGCCGCGGTCGGCTCGGGCTCCGCCACGGTCACGCGCGGGATCGGGCGGTCGGGCTTCTTGATGCCGGCGAAATACTTGTCGACCCACTTGTCGAGTTGGCGGGGGTCGAAATTGCCCGCGACGACCAGCACCGCATTGTCGGGCCGGTAATAGGTCGCGTGAAAGGCGCGGATATCCTCGACGGTCGCCGCGTCCAGATCCTCGATGCTGCCGATGCCCGGGCGGGCATAGGGATGAACGGTATAGGCGGCCATCGGGCGATAGAGGTAGAAGAGCTTGCCATAGGGCTGGGCCAGAACGCGGCTGCGCAGTTCCTCCTTCACCACGTCGCGTTCGCTGGCGAAGACCTTGGGATCCACGACCAATGTCGCCATCCGGTCCGCCTCGGCAAACAGCAAGCGCTCGAGATGATTGGCGGGCACCACCTCGTAATAATTGGTGTAGTCGTCGTCGGTGGAGGCGTTGTTGTAGCCCCCGACATCCTCGGTCAGGCGGTCGAGCTGCTCGTCGACGAGGTTGCGCGTTCCCTTGAACATCAGATGCTCGAACATGTGCGCAAAGCCCGACCGGCCGGCGGGATCGTCCTTCGACCCGACATCGTACCAGACCTGCACCGACACGTTCGCCGTCTTCGTATCGCGGATGGCATAGACGCGCAGGCCGTTGGGCAGCGTACGCTGGGTAAAGGCGATCGGCTCGACCCGGGTGGCGGCGGGGCGGCCCGCCTGCGCCAGTGCGGGAACGGGGGAAAGCAGGGTCGCGGCGAGCAGGACGGCGGCGAAACGGGGCATCGGTCACTCCGGCAAACGGAAGCGGGGAGTTGTGGCGTGCGCGCGGCCGCTGTCAATCGCGGGGTCACGGTTGTTAGCGGTCGCCGGTTTCGTCCCATGATCGGACAGGCGCAAATCGCCCCCTGCTGCCCGCCGCCGCTTTCCTATATGGCGCGGCGATGCAGTGGCGGCGGATCAACGGACGGTGGGCGGCGGGGGCGATCGCGCTCGCGCTGATCGGCGCGTTCGGCGCGCACGCCACGATCGCCAGCCGCGAGCAGGTCGAGCAGCCCGCCCCGATCCTGGCCGACGGCTACGAGGCGGCCGAGCATTTTCCCGGTGCGGCACTCGAGCTTGCGGTCGCCGACAATGCGGCGCCCGCGCCGGGCACGACGGGGACGATGCCGCTGCCCGACCTGCCCGTCCCGACGAATGCGGTGTTTACCGGATCGACGGGCATCGTCCCGGCGCAACCCTTTCGCCTGCGCGGGTCGGCGATCGATCAGTCCCGCGCGCTCAACTGCCTGACGACGGCCATTTATTACGAGGCGGCGAGCGAGCCCGATGCCGGGCAGCGCGCGATCGCGCAGGTGATCCTCAATCGCGTGCGGCATCCTGCCTTCCCCGCGACCGTGTGCGGCGTGGTCTATCAGGGGTCGGACAAGCGCGGTTGCCAGTTCAGCTTCGCGTGCGACGGGGCGATGGCACGCGCGCCGATGCGCCGCTGGTGGGAGCGGGCGCAGCGCGTGGCCGCGGCGGCACTGAACGGACAGGTGTTCGCCCAGGTGGGGCTGGCGACGCACTATCACACCTATGCCGTGACCCCTGCGTGGAACCGCGGGCTGGTCATGACCGATGCGGAGGGCGCGCACTTCTTCCATCGGTGGAAAGGCTATTGGGGTACCGCCGCGGCGTTTCGCGACCGCTATTTCGGCGGCGAGCCGATGCCGGGGCCGCTGCGCCCGGCGGTGAGTTTCGCGAGCGTCGTCCCGGGCGCGGCGGCGGTGCTACCCACGCCGGTCACAGCGCCGGTCGTCGGGGACACGGCCAGCGCCCCGACCGCGGCGCTCGTTACCCCGGCGCAGCAGGTGCAGGCGGCCTATGCGGAAAGCGGCACCGTAGTGGCGAAGGCGGACGAGTCGCAGGTGCTCGACAAATGGAAAGACAGCGGCAAGCCGATCCGCTGACGTTCGCGGAGAGGGGGCGGCGCCTATCGGAACCACCCCCGAACTCTCAACGCCGATACTGGCGGTCGTTCTTCTGCACCTTGATCCGCGCCGACAGCGCGTCGAAGCGGCGGTCGAGGTCGCGACGCTCCTGAAGCGACAGCCCGCCGCCCGACCGGCGATAGCGATTCTCCAGCACCGTCAGATCGCGGAACTGTGCGCGAAGCCGCACCGCCTCGTTCCGGTTGAGCGCGCCCGAACGGACGCCCTGGTTGATCCGCTGCTCCAGCCGCGCCTGACGCGCGTTGATGTTCTGCCACGCCTGCGCATTGGCGGCCATCGGCAGCGAGGTCGCGGCCACGGCAAGGCCGGCGAGCATCAGCAAAAATTTCTTCATGATCTGTCTCCTCCAGAACCGGCCGGGGGGCGGCCGATGGGGAGGGTTATGACCATCGCCTGTCGCCAAGGTTTCGCGAGGGTCGCCCGAAATTGTCGCAAACCGTCCCCGACCGATCGGCTTCGTTCAGGTCAGTCCAGGCCGGGATACATCTCGTACCGCGGCAGCGATCCGACGCTGTCCATCCATGGCAGTCGATCGCGCACCATGATCTCCGCACCCGGCGGCGCGGCCTCCGGCGCATCGAGCGTCGCCGACTGGATGTCGACGATGCCGGGCAGGAAGGCAGCGTTGCGATAGAAAAGCCCCGTCCCGCATGTGCTGCAAAAGGCGCGCATCGCACCCGGCGAGGATTCGTAATCGGCGGGTGTCCCGCTGACCGTCACCTGATCCTCAATGAACGCGATCCATCCGACCATCGGCGCGCCGGCCGAGCGGCGACAATCGGCACAATGGCAGATGGCATGATGCTCGGGCTCGCCGACCGCCTCGTATCGCACCGCGCCGCAGCGGCACCCGCCCGTCATCGTCATGAGACTTCCTCCCTCTCACCGTTCGATGTATGTTCTCATGCAATCCGCGGCGTCGCAAGCGCCGAACTTGCCGCCCCCCTGCCCCGACCTTACGTGCGAGCCGATGACCGATCCGCGAAACGCCCTTCTCGACGCGCCCTATCTCAAGAGTCTGAACGAGCCGCAGCGTCAGGCGGTGCTGACCACCGACGGCCCGGTGCTGGTGCTGGCGGGCGCGGGCACGGGCAAGACCGCGGCGCTCACCGCGCGGCTTGCGCACCTGATCTATACCCGCAAGGCATGGCCATCGGAAATCCTCGCCGTCACCTTCACCAACAAGGCGGCGCGCGAGATGCGCGAGCGCGTCGGCCGGCTGATCGGCGACGCGGTGGAGGGGATGCCGTGGCTGGGCACCTTCCACTCGATCGGCGCCAAGATGATGCGCCGTCATGCCGAGCTGATCGGGCTGCAATCGAACTTTACGATCCTCGACACCGACGACCAGCTGCGGTTGCTCAAGCAGCTTATCACCGCCGCCGACCTCGACGAGAAGCGCTGGCCTGCCCGCGCGCTCGCCGGGCTGATCGACGAGTGGAAGAACAAGGGACTGACCCCCGCCGACGTCGATGCGGGCGAGAGCGAGCGTTACGCCAATGGGCGCGGACAGGAACTCTACCAGCAATATCAGGCGCGGCTGCTGGCGGTGAACGCCTGCGACTTCGGCGACCTGCTGCTCCACGCGCTGACGCTGCTGCGCAAGAACCGGGAGGTGCTGGAACAATATCAGCAGCGGTTCAAATACATCATGGTGGACGAGTATCAGGACACCAACAGCGTCCAGTATCTGTGGCTGCGCCTGCTGGCGCAGCAGCGCCGCAACCTGTGCTGCGTCGGCGACGACGACCAGTCGATCTATTCGTGGCGCGGCGCGCAGGTGGAGAACATCCTGCGGTTCGAGCGCGACTTTCCGGGCGCCACCGTGATCCGGCTGGAGCAGAATTACCGCTCGACCCCGCATATCCTGGGTGCGGCGGGCGGGGTCATCGCCAACAATGGCGGGCGGCTGGGCAAGACTCTGTGGACCGAGCTGGACGCGGGCGAGAAGGTGCGCGTGCTCGGCGTATGGGACGGGCCGGAGGAGGCACGCCGCGTCGGCGAGGAGATCGAGAGCCAGCAGCGCCGCGGTCTGTCCCTCGACGACGTCGCCATCCTCGTGCGCGCGCAGCACCAGACGCGCGAGTTCGAGGACCGCTTCATCTCGATCGGCATGCCGTACCGCATCGTCGGCGGCTTCCGCTTCTATGAGCGCGCCGAAATCCGCGATGCGCTCGCGTACCTGCGCGTCGTGTCGCAGCCGGCCGATGACCTCGCCTTCGAGCGGATCGTCAACGTGCCCAAGCGCGGGCTGGGCGACAAGGCGGTGCAGAAGGTGCACCAGCTCGCCCGTGCCCAAGGCCTGCCGCTGACCAGCGCGGCGGCGCGCATCCTCGATACCGACGAGCTGACGCCGCAGGCGCGACGATCGATGGGCAACCTCGTTGGCGATATCGCCCGCTGGCGGCAGATGGGTCAGACGCTTCCGCATCCCGAACTCGCGCGCCAGATCCTCGACGAGAGCGGCTACACCGCGATGCTCCAAAACGAGAAATCGGCGGAGGCGGCGGGGCGGCTGGAAAACCTGTCCGAACTCGTCCGCGCGATGGAGGAGTATGAGAGCCTCGGCGCGTTTCTCGAGCATGTCAGCCTGGTCATGGAGCGTGAGGGCGGCGTGCGTCAGCCGGAAGTCACGATCATGACGATTCACGCCGCCAAGGGCCTGGAGTTCGACACCGTCTTCCTCGCCGGGTGGGAGGAAGGGCTGTTCCCCTCACAGCGCGCGCTGGACGAGGGCGGGACCGCCAGCCTCGAGGAGGAGCGCCGCCTCGCCTATGTCGCGATCACGCGCGCGCGGCGGCGGGCGACGATCCTGCACGCCGCCAATCGCCGCATCTACGGCCAGTGGACGAGCTCGCTGCCCAGCCGCTTCGTCGGCGAACTGCCGCCCGAGCATGTCGAGGTCGAGACGACCATGTCCGGCGGCGAGAGCCTGTGGCGCGCCAACTGGTCCGAGCGCGCCGACCCGTTCGCCGATGTCGGCCGCGGCACCGGCCGCGGGCCGGGCTGGCAGCGGGCGGCCGCGGGCGGCTTTACCCGCGATGCGCCGCGCGTGGTCGAGGCACGAGCCTCGGCGATCAGCTTCGGCAACAAGGGGCGCGACGACCTTTCGAAGGGCATGCGCGTGTTCCACCAGAAGTTCGGCTACGGCACGATCGATGCGATCGAGGGCAACAAGCTCGAGGTCGAGTTCGAGCAGGCGGGGCGCAAGCGCGTGATGGATAGCTTCGTTTCGATCGGTTGATCGAAATCAGCTTCATTCGAAACGCGCAGGTAAGGATCGCGGGGTTAAGCGGCCGTTATGAACCAGAGGGTCGCGCCTCCCCAACCTGCCCCTCCGGTGCCTGCCGACGCGGCGCGGTGGATGGACGCGGCGCGCGCCATCCTGGCGATCACCGTCGCCTTCTCGCACGGCTGGGGGTTGATCGTCGCCGATCACCGGGCGGGTGACGCGCTGGTCGGGCGGCCGTTCTTCTTCCTCGCTGGCTTCGCGCATCCCGCAGTGATGCTGTTTTTCGTGCTGAGCGGGTTCTGGATCGCCAAGAGCGTCGCCTCGCTTGATGCACGCGGGTGGTCGTGGCGGGTGTTCCTGTCCGACCGCTGGAGCCGCCTGGCGATCGTCGTCTATCCGGCGCTGCTGATCGGCGGGCTGATCGATGCGGCGGGGTACTGGTGGCTGCGGACGCCGACCCATCTGGGCCAGACCGACGTGTGGTTCCTGCCGAGCGACCTTTCCCCGGCGCTGACGGTGAAGGCGCTGGCCGGCAATATCCTCTTTCTCCAGCACATCGCCTTCCACCCCTTCGGCACGAACGGCCCGCTGTGGAGCGTCGCGTTCGAGTTCTGGTTCTACATCTGGTTCGCGGCCCTGTGGCTGGCGATCCGGCGGCGAAGGCTCGAGCCGCTGCTGGCGACATTGATGCTCGGCCTCGTGTCGCCGATGCTCGCCTATGGCTTCCTGTGCTGGCTGACGGGCGTCGCGGCATATCACCTGCGTGCGCGCAGTTCGCCGCGGTCGCTGGTGCCGTTCGGGTTCATCCTCGGGATCGCGCTGATCTGGGCGCGGTCGGGCGACTGGTTCGGGGAAGACCTGATCCTCGCAAGCGCCGCCGCGCTGTTCTTCGCGGCACTGACGATGCGCGATCCGCGCTTTCCCGCAATCCTGACCCCGCTCGCCCGCTTCGGCGCGTCGAGCAGTTTCTCGCTCTACGCGATCCACTTCCCGATCATGACGATGGCGGCGGGGCTGATCGTGGGCCCTGCGCGGCTGGCGCCGAGTATTGCGGCGATCGGGGTGGTGCTGGCGGTGCTCGCCGGGAGCATCGTCGTCGCGATCGCCTTTTCCCGCCTGACCGAGGCGAGGACACCCTTAGTTCGCCGGTGGCTCACCGCACCGCGGGGCGCCGCGCAGCCCGCCGAATAATTCAGCGCTCGACCGCGAACACGACCTCGCCGCCGTACTTGTCGTCGATCGGATTGAACTCGTGGAACACCTCGAACGGCTCGTCGGTGCGGCCGATGTTCGACAGGCCGATCAGCTTGAAGGTGCCAAGCTTGGTCTCACGCGGCGGATTGCCGTTCAGCCGCACCGTCACGGCGTCGACGAACATGTCGCCGTGCCGCGTCCAGATCGCGTGCGGGGCAAGCAGCACGTCGGTGCGGTTATAGGTCGCCGTCACGCACGCCTTGCGCACGATGGCTTCGAAAATGGTCGGCGCGGGGCCTTCGGGCTGGGTCAAAAGAGCATTCCTGTGCTTCAAAAGCGAGGCCCGCCTAGCGCCTCTGCCGCGGTGCAGCAACAATCGGTTCGCGCAAGCTCGGTTCCCTCCGGCGCAATCGTCCGGTCACGGAACGCGGCTATCGCCGGCTCGTTCGCGCTATCCTGATCGAGGAGTTGAACGACATGCCCTATGTGAAGACGCAGGACGGAACCGATCTGTACGTCAAGGACTGGGGCAGCGGCCGCCCGGTCGTCCTCATCCATGGCTGGCCGCTCAACGCCGACAGTTGGGAGCCGCAGGCGATTGCGCTGGCCGAGGCCGGGTATCGCGCCATCGCCTATGACCGGCGCGGGTTCGGCCGGTCGGGGCAGCCCTGGGGCGGGCACGACTACGACACCTATGCAGACGACCTGAAGGCGGTGCTGGAAGCCGCGGGCGCGACCGAGGGAGCCGCGCTGGTCGGCTTCTCGATGGGCGGCGGCGAGATCGCGCGGTACATGAGCCGGCACGGCGGCGCGGGCGTCACGCATGCGGCGCTCATCGGCTCGGTGGTGCCCGGCATCGTCCAGAGCGACGCCAATCCGCACGGCGTGCCGGAGGCGCAGCTTGCCGAGATCGCCGGCCAGATCACCAAGGATCGCGCCAAGTTCTTCCAGAGCTTCTTCCGCGACTTCTACGGCGTCGGGCTCGTCAGCCATCCGGTGGGCGACGCGTTCCTTCAGGATAGCTGGAACGTCGCGATGCAGGCCAGCCTGCATGCGACGCTGGAAGCGGCCAAGGCGTGGGGCTTCACCGAATTCACCCCCGACCTCGCGGCGTTCCAGGTGCCGACGCTCATCATCCACGGCACCGGCGATGCGACCGTCCCGATCCAGGCGACCGCACATCGCGCCGCGGACGGGATCGCGCGCAATCAGCTGGTCGAGTATGCCGGCGCGCCCCACGGCCTGTTCGCGACCGAGAGCGATCGGCTTACCAAAGACCTTCTTACCTTCCTCGGCGGCTGATCCTCAGTCGTCGTGGCGATGGTGCCGCCGCCGCCATTTGGCGGCGGTGCGCACGCGCCAGAACCAGTCGGCGGCGAAATAACCGACGATCGCGCTGACGGCGGAGATGACGAGCAGCCCGAACAGCATCGCCGGGGCCGCTTCCGAGAAGAGCCAGCCGAGCCATTGGGATACGCTGGCGCCCGAATCGATGAGCGCCATGAAGCCCGACACGTCGGCGCTGCGCCCCAACAGGAAATTGCCGAGCCAGGCCGAGGCGAGCAGGATGAACGGCGTCGTCAGCGGATTGCTGAGAAACGTCATCCCCGCCGCGATCGGAATATTGGCGCGAAACGGCAGCGCCAGCATTGCTGCGCCCGCGATCTGAAGGCCGGGGATCATCAGGAAGATGCCCACGAACAGACCGAGCGCCGTGCCGCGCGGCACCGATCGCCGCGTGAAACGCCACAATTCGGGCGCGAGCACGCGGTGGGCGACAGGACGCAGGATCCGCACCTGCTCCAGCTGCTCGCGCGTCGGCACGTTCGCCGCGATCTGGCGCGCCAGCCAGTCCTTGCGCTTCTTGGGCTTCACGTCAGCCGCGATCGCGCAGCAGGCGCTGCTGCTCGCGCTTCCAATCGCGCTCCTTGATCGTCTCGCGCTTGTCATGCGCCTTCTTGCCCTTGGCCAGCGCCAGCTCGACCTTCGCCCGCCCGCGTCCGTTGAAATAGACGCTGAGCGGCACCAGGGTCATCCCCTCGCGCGCGACCGCACCGTGGAGCTTGGCTATCTCGCGCGCGTGAAGGAGGAGTTTCCGCGGGCGCTTGGGCACATGGTTGTGCCGGTTGCCATGGCTGAACTCGGGAATGTTGGCGTTGACCAGCCACACCTGCTCGTCGCGCACCTCGGCATAGCTTTCGGCGATCGATCCCTCGCCGAAGCGAAGCGACTTCACCTCGGTGCCGGTGAGCGCAAGGCCCGCCTCGTACACGTCCTCAATAAAATATTCGAAGCGCGCGCGCCGATTCTCGGCGACGATCTTCTTCTTGTCGAATGTGGCGGGGCGCGGACGTGACATGGGAGGGCGGGAGATAGGCGCGACCGCCGCGAAAGGGAAGCGCGGCGTGCACCCACGTCCACGGCGGACCCGGGATACCGCCCCTTGGCACCCTCGCCTTTGGCCCGTGTCGTCGTCCAAACTTGCGCCGCCCACGTATCTCCCCGCGTCGGCCCGCTTCCACTTCCTGGGCCGCGATCAGGAGATTGGATGATGAACGCTCGCCTTTCGGCTCTCATGCTGTCGATCGCGCTCGTCGGTGCGCCCGCCATGGCCCAGAAGAACCCGATGGTCGGCGGCGCCGCGATGTATCCGACCAAGGACATCGTCGACAACGCCGTCAATTCGAAGGATCACACGACGCTCGTCGCCGCGGTCAAGGCGGCCGGCCTCGTCCAGACGCTGAAGGGCCCCGGCCCGTTCACCGTCTTCGCGCCTACCGATGCCGCCTTCGCCAAGCTGCCCGCCGGCACCGTCGACACGCTGGTGAAGCCTGAGAACAAGGCGACGCTGACCGGTATCCTCACCTATCACGTCGTCCCCGGTCGGATCATGGCCGCCGACATCGCCAAGAAGATCGCCAAGGGCGGGACCGCCACCTACACCACTGTGCAGGGCGGCACGCTGACCTTTGCCAAGGCGGGCAAGGGTTACACCGTCAGCGACGCCAAGGGGAACACGGCGAACATCACGATCGCCAATGTGCGCCAGAAGAACGGCGTGATCCACGTCATCGACACCGTGCTGATGCCGTAACCGCCGGATCCCGTGCCGGCCGGATCGTTCAGATCAGGCCGGCATGGGCCAGCGCGGCATCGACTGCGGCCTTCGACGCGGCCGACGGTTCGGTCATGGGCAGGCGCAGTTCGGGCGAGAAGCCCGTCCGGACCTTCGACAGCGCGTACTTGATGGGGCCGGGCGAAGCGTCGCTGAAGAGGGCCATGTGGAGCGAGAACAGGCGGTCCTGTAGCGCCAACGCGCCGGCAAGATCGCCGCGAGCGAGCGCCGCCTGAAACTCGGCGCAGAGCCGCGGCGCAACGTTGGCCGTCACCGACACACAGCCCCGCCCACCCATTGCCACGAAGCCGAGCGCGGTATCGTCGTTGCCCGACAATTGGCAGAAATCCTCACCGCACGCCGCGCGCTGCATCGACACGCGCGCCAGCACGCCCGTTGCGTCCTTCACGCCTACGAACGTGCCCGGAAAATCGGCCACCAGGCGACCCATCGTCTCGACCGCAATGTCGGTAACTGTCCTGGCGGGCACATTGTAGAGAACGATGGGAAGCCCGCCCTCCGCCGCCAGCTTGGCGAAATGGGCATAGACGCCGTCCTGGTTGGGCCGATTGTAATAGGGTGGCACCAGCAGCGCTGCCGCTGCTCCCGCCGCCTTCGCCGCGTGCATGTGCTCGAGCGCGACCGAGGTGTCGTTCGACCCGCAGCCGGCGATCACCGGCACGCGCCCCGCCGCCTGTTCGATGCAGACCGCAAGCACATGATTGTGCTCGGCAATCGACATCGTCGCCGCCTCGCCCGTGGTGCCGCAGGGGACCAGCGCGGACGATCCCTCCTCAATCTGCCAGTCGATCAGCGCGCGAAACTGAGCCTCGTCGAAGCGGCCGTCGCGGAAAGGCGTGGCCAGCGCCGGAATCGAACCCGAGAACATGTTGAGGAAACTGCCCGTCAAGAGGATTTTCGGGGGCGACAGATAGGGCGGCCATGCATATCCTGTCCAGCATGGCAGCTATGTTTTCCAAGCTCGTCCTGATCGGCGCCGGCGTATCGGGTGCCGCCCTGACCGCACAGACGATGGTGCAGCCCCTGCCCCAGCCGACCGTGCAACAGCGTCAGAGCTGGCCGCCCCGCGGGCTCGACCAGGTGGTCCCCACCCAGACCGCGCCGCAGACGGTGCAGCCGACGCCCCAGGCCGCATACGACCCGCTGGTGGCGACGATCGACACGTGGAAGCGGCTGCAACAGTCGGATAGCTGGCCGTTCTTCGACTATGCCAATTTCCTTCTCGCCCATCCGGGCTGGCCGGGTGAGAGCGGACGGCGGCTGGCCGCCGAAGCGGTGCTCGACAGCGGCGCGAACTCGCCCGCGCTGGTCACGCGCTTCTTCGAGCGGTTTCCGCCCACGTCCGGTGCTGGGCGTGCGCGTTATGCTGAGGCGCTGATGGCGCTGGGCCGCACGGGCGAGGCGCAGGAGCAGGCGCGGCTCGCCTGGCGGCGCGGGCCGCTTCGCCCGACGGACGAGGCCAAGCTCATCACCGGCTTTCCCGGCGCGATCGGCCCGGCCGACCATGACGCGCGGATGGACGCGCTGCTCTGGGAAGGCGCGACGAGCGCGGCGCAGCGGCAGTTGGCGCTGGTGTCGCCGGGGCGGCGCGCACTCTATGCCGCGCGCCTCGCCTTCCGCACGCGGGCGGTCGATGCCGCGACCTACGACGCGGCGGTGCAGCCCGCCGATCGCGACGATGCCGGCTATATTGCCGACCGGGCGCAGTGGCTTCGCAATGGCGGGTCGAGTCCGGCGGCGCGGTCCTATCTCGCGCAGCCGCGGCGGACGCTGACCCCGCCCGCCGATGTGGAGGCGTGGTACGAGGTGCTGCTCGCCAACGCCCGCGGCGCGGCGGCGGACCGGCAATATCAGGTCGCCTACGATATCGCCCGCCAGATCGACGATGCCTATCCGAGCGGCACCGACGTCTCGACGCGGCCTTATGGCGAGCGTGATGATTATACCTCGCTCGCGTGGCTGGCGGGACAGACCGCGCGCCGGAACCTCAGCCGTCCGCGCGACGCCGCCTACATGTACGCGCGCTATGCCGGCGGATCGAAGACGCCGCAGACGCAGTCCAAGGGCTATTACTGGGCGGGCCGCGCGTCCGAAGCCGCCGGGGATGCGGCCGCAGCGCAGAACTACTACGCACAGGCCGCGCAATGGCCCGACCTGTATTACGGCCAGCTCGCCGCCGAGCGGATGGGCCGCGCGATCCCGCGCGTGGCGGAGGGGGCACCCGCCCCGGTCGATCCCGCCGTCCGCGACGCCTTCTTCCGGCGCGAGGTGGTGCGCGCGACCCGGCTGCTGGGGCAGCTCGGCCGTACCGCCGACCAGTCGCTGTTCGTGCGGCAGATCGCCAACGATGCCAAATCGGCGTCCGACCACGCGCTCGCCGCCGAACTGGCGGGGCAGATCAATCGCCCGGACCTGCGCGTCATGGTGGGGCGCAGTGCCTCGCTCAACGGGCATGTCGCACTTGTCGGCACCGGCTATCCGACGCTGCCGACCAACGGCGCCGCCGCGGGCAACTTCACGATGGTCCACGCGATCGCGCGGCAGGAGAGCCAGTTCGACCGCAACGCCGTCAGCCGCGCCGGCGCACGGGGCCTGATGCAGCTCATGCCCGGCACCGCACGCGAACAGTCGGGCAAGCTCGGCCTCGGCTACGACCTCGCCGGGCTAACCGGCGATCCGGGATACAACGTGCAGCTGGGCTCCGCCTATTTTCAGCGGATGCTCGATTACTATGGTGGCAGCTATCCGCTGGCGGTCGCCGCCTACAATGCCGGGCCGGGCAACGTGAACAAGTGGCTGGCGGCGAACGGCGATCCGCGTCAGGGCACCGATATCGTCGAATGGGTCGAGGACATTCCGATCAGCGAGACGCGCGGATACGTTCAGCGGGTGCTGGAAAATGCGGTCGTCTACGACCTCCTCTACCCCGACCGGGCACGGTCGCGGGGGCCGGCGAACCTGTCCTTCTACCTCGGCAAGTCGCGGCCCGGCTGATGGAACCGCGTCCGAACTACATCACCCCGGCGGGTTACGCCGCGTTGAAGGCCGAATACGACCAATTGCTGGGCACCGAGCGCCCGGCGATCGTCGAGGTCGTGTCCTGGGCCGCCGGCAATGGCGACCGGTCGGAGAACGGCGACTATCTCTATGGCCGCAAGCGGATGCGGGAGATCGACCGACGCCTCGGCTTCCTTGCCAAACGGATGAAGGCGGCGAAGGTCGTCGATCCCGCCCGAGCGGAGGATCGGGGCCGCGTCTTCTTCGGCGCGACGGTGACGATCGCGGACGAGGACGACAACCGGCGCACCGTGACGATCGTCGGCGACGACGAGGCGGATGCCGGCACCGGGCGCATCGGGTGGCACGCCCCCCTGTCCCGCGCGCTGAAGGGCGCGACGGTCGGCGACCTGCGCACGGTCGAACTGCCCGCCGGGCCGCGCGAGTATGAGGTCCTCTCGATCGCCTATCCCGACGCCTGACCGGGCGCGCTGCGACCAAGCCGCCTTTGCCTGCGACGGGCCGCGCGCGACCCATGCTGCGCTGCGGTCCCGCCCTGCTAGGGTCCTGTGGCCGTCATGACGGCACACGGGTTCAGGTACAGGATCGAGAATGACGGTAATGACGACGCAGCGATTGATCGTATCGGGACGGGTACAGGGCGTCGGCTATCGCGACTATACGGTGCGGCAGGCCAAGGCGCTGGGCGTGACGGGCTGGGTGCGCAACACGCGCGACGGCCGGGTCGAAATGCTAGCCTCGGGCGATGACGAGGCGCTGGAGCGGTTCGTCGAGGCGTGCCGGTCGGGACCGGCGCTTGCCCGCGTCGACGGGATCGACGCGCATCCCGACAACGAGGAGCGCAGCGCAAAGGGGTTCACCAAGCGATTTACGGCTTGATCGAGCGGAAGGCATGAAAAAGGGGCCGCGGAGACGATCCGCGGCCCCTTTTTGCATGGCACGACGAAGGGCTGCTCAGCCCTTGTACGTCACCTTCTTCACCGCCTCGATCACCTTGGCGGCATCGACCAGCGCCAGCTTCTCGAGATTGGCGGCGTAGGGCAGCGGCACGTCCTCGTTGGTGACGCGCAGCACCGGCGCATCGAGGTCGTCGAAGCCCTGCTCCATCGCCACCGCGACGATCTCGCTCGCGATCGAGCAGGTCGGCCAGCCTTCCTCGACCACCACCATACGGTTGGTCTTCTTCAGGCTCTTGAGCACCGTCGCCGTGTCGAGCGGACGCAGCGTGCGCAGGTCGATCACCTCTGCATCGATGCCCTCGCCCGCCAGCTTCTCGGCGGCTTCCAGGCTTACGCCCACGCCGATCGAATAGCTGACGATCGTCACGTCCTTGCCCGGGCGCATCACCCGCGCCTTGCCGATCGGCAGGACGAAATCGTCGAGCTTGGGCACGTCGAAGCTGCGGCCGTACATCAGCTCGTTCTCGAGGAAGACGACCGGGTCCTCGCTGCGAATCGCGGCCTTGAGCAGGCCCTTGGCGTCGGCCGCGTCATAGGGGGCGATGACGATCAGGCCTGGGACGCTCGCGTACCACGGGCCGTAGTTCTGGCTGTGCTGCGCGCCGACACGGCTCGCCGCGCCGTTGGGACCGCGGAACACGATCGGGCAGCGCATCTGGCCGCCCGACATGTAGTTTGTCTTGGCCGCCGAATTGATGATGTGGTCGATCGCCTGCATGGCGAAGTTGAACGTCATGAACTCGACGATCGGACGAAGGCCACCCATCGCCGCGCCCGTGCCGATGCCGGCAAAGCCGTATTCGGTGATCGGCGTGTCGATGACGCGCTTGGACCCGAACTCGTCGAGCAGGCCCTGCGTCACCTTGTACGCGCCCTGATACTCGGCGACTTCCTCGCCCATCACGAACACGCGGTCGTCGGAGCGCATTTCCTCCGCCATCGCATCGCGCAGCGCCTCGCGGACGGTCTGCTTGACCATTTCGGTCCCCTCGGGGACCTCAGGCGCCGCATCGCCCTCGTTCGAGGCGGCCTCGAACAGCTGGCGGGTGCCGGTCTCGACCTTTTCCTGCGACGGGTGGGCCGAATCCTCGACCTTGTCGTCCTTCTTCTGGTCGGCGCTCGCGTCGGATGCGGGCGTGTCGTCCTTGGCGGCGGCGGGCGCCTCGATGGAACCGGCGTCCTCACCCTCTTCGGCGAGGAGGGCGATGACGGTGCCGACCTTTACATTGTCGGTCCCCTCGGCGACGGCGATCTTCGCGATCGTGCCCTCGTCGACCGCCTCGAACTCCATCGTCGCCTTGTCGGTCTCGATCTCGGCGAGGATGTCGCCGGACTTCACGGTGTCGCCTTCCTTCACCAGCCACTTGGCCAGCGTGCCCTCTTCCATCGTGGGCGACAGTGCCGGCATCTTCAGTTCGATCGCCATCTCAATAGGTCTCCACCAGCACTTCGGTGTACAGCTCGCCCGTCTCGGGCTCGGGTGCGTTCTCGGCGAAATCGGCGGCTTCGCCGACCACCTTGCGGATTTCCTGCTCCAGCGGCTTGAGCTCGGCCTCGGTCACGCCGAGCGCCTCGAGCTCGCGCTTCACCGCCTCGATCGGGTCGGACTTGTCGCGGACGGCCTGCACCTCGTCGCGGCTGCGATACTTGGCGGGGTCCGACATCGAGTGGCCGCGATAGCGATAGGTCTTCATCTCGAGGATGATCGGCCCCTTGCCGCCGCGCACCCAAGCCAGCGCCTCCTCGGCCGCGCCGCGGCAGGCGAGCACGTCCATGCCGTCGACCTGGATGCCCGGAATGCGGAAGCTCTCGCCGCGCTTGTAGAGCTGATCCTCGGACGAGGCGCGATTGACCGACGTGCCCATCGCATACTGGTTGTTCTCGATCACGAAGATGATCGGCAGCTTCCAGAGCTCGGCCATGTTGAAGGCTTCGTACACCTGCCCCTGGTTCGCGGCGCCGTCACCGAAATAGGCCATGCAGACGCCGCCGTCGTCGGCGTACTTGTGCTTGAAGGCGAGGCCGGCGCCCAGCGACACCTGGGCCCCCACGATGCCGTGGCCGCCATAGAATTTATGCTCGGTCGAGAACATGTGCATCGACCCGCCCTTGCCCTTGCTGATGCCAGCGGCGCGGCCGGTCAGCTCGGCCATGATGACCTTAGGATCGATGCCGTAGGCGAGCATGTGGCCATGGTCGCGGTATCCGGTGATGACCGAATCCTTGCCGACCTCGAGCGCCGACTGAAGCCCGACCGCGACCGCTTCCTGACCGATATAGAGGTGGCAGAAACCGCCGATCAGGCCGAGGCCGTAGAGCTGGCCGGCCTTTTCCTCGAAACGGCGGATCAGCAGCATCTGCTTGTAGAAGTCGAGCAGTTCCTCTTTCGAGGCTTCGTAACGCTGGGGCTCGGCGGGCCGCTCACGATTGGGGATCTGGGGGTCGCTCTGGGCGGCGCGCGCCGGTGACTTGGCCACGATGATGAAACCTCGTTCCTTGGGGAGCTACACGGTTGGCCGGCCTATAGGCGCGAACCTTCGATCGGTGCAACGCCGTAGCGGCATCCAGGGTCCGGGAATACGTCTGCTTGCGTGCGCGCGGGTGCGTTCGTAGGGCGGTGGGCATGAACCGCTCCCCCCTCGCCCCCGCCGCCTTTCCCGACCTGCCCGCGATCCCGGGCGTCTCGCTGCGCACCGCGCGCGCGGGGTACAAGGCGTGGGAGCGTGCCGACCTGACGCTCGCGATCTTCGATGATGGTACGACGGTCGCTGGCGTGACGACGAAGAGCCGCTGCCCGTCGCCCGAAGTCGAATGGTGCCGCAAGGCGCTGGTGCTGGGGCGCGCACGGGCGCTGGTCGTCAATGCCGGCAACGCCAACGCCTTTACCGGCAATCGCGGGCGCGCGGCGGTGGAGGCGATCGCGGCGCGGGTGGCGGGGGCGCTGGCGTGCCAGCCCTCCGACGTGTTCGTCGCGTCGACCGGCGTCATTGGGGTGCCCTTGCCGATCGACAAGGCCGAGGCGGGGCTCGACGCCGCACTCGCCGCCCCCGTCGTAGGTTGGGAGGACGCCGCGAACGCCATCGCCACGACGGATACCTTCGCCAAGGGCGCGTCGGCGACCGCGGTCGTGGATGGGCGGACGGTCACGATCAGCGGGATCGTCAAGGGTTCGGGGATGATCGCGCCGGACATGGCGACGATGCTCGGCTTCGTCTTTACCGATGCAGCGGTCGAGCCGGGCTTTCTTCAGAAGGCGCTGGAGGATGCGAACGAGACGACCTTCTCCTGCATTACCGTCGACGGCGACACCTCGACCAGCGACACGGTGCTCGCCTTTGCGACCGGCCATGCGGGCAACCGGCCCCTAGGACGCGACGATGATGCCGGGGCCGACGCCTTCCGCGCGGCGCTCGCCGATGTCTGCCGCCAACTCGCGCATCTGGTGGTGCGCGATGGTGAGGGTGCGTCGAAGTTCATCCGCATCGACGTGGACGGCGCCGAAAGCGACCGCAGCGCGCACCGCGTCGCGATGAGCATCGCCAACTCGCCGCTGGTCAAGACCGCGATCGCGGGCGAGGACGCCAATTGGGGCCGCGTCGTCATGGCCGTCGGCAAGGCAGGCGAACCGGCCGAGCGCGACCGGCTCTCGATCGCGTTCGGCGGGATCGAGGTCGCGCGCGACGGGCTGGTGGTCGAGGGCTATGACGAGGCGCCGGTCGCCGCGCACCTGATGGGCGACGAGATCGAGATTTCGGTCGACCTGAAGCTGGGCGACGGGCGCGCGACGGTGTGGACCTGCGACCTGACGCACGGATACATCGCCATCAACGCCGATTATCGGAGCTGACGTCGTTTACGCCGCCTGCGCGAAGAGGCTGAAGCTTTGCGGCAGTTTCTTCGGCGCCTTGCCCGCCAGCGTCTTCTCGATCGCGTCGATCGCGGTGAGCAGGTCGCGCTGCGGATAGGGCTTGGCGAGGCAACCCGCCGCCAGCGACCGCGCCTCGCCAGGGCAGTTGCCGGTCACGAACAGGACCAATGCGCCGCGGCCCCGCGCCAATTCCGCGACGGTCACGCCGCTACCGTCCGCCAGCTCCACGTCGACGAGCACGAGGTCGATCTCGCCCTCGCCCGACAGGATCAGCGTAGCGTCGGCGACGCGGTCGAGCGTCGCGACGACCTCGAACCCCGATTCGCTCAGGAAGTATTCGGTGTCGAACGCGACCAGCGGCTCGTCCTCGACGATGAGGATGCGCGTGATCCGCCGCTTCTTGCGTCCGAACAACATGGCCTGACTGGTTATCCCTCACGCGACTCGGCCCCATGGGCCATGGCGTGCACAACATCCTATCCGAGACAGTCGATCCCGGCGCACGAATTTTTTGCCGCCGGGCCTCGCTTGCACTATCAGCCGCCCCCGTGTCCAAGCCCACAGAACAGCATCGCATCGCAAAATTGCTCGCCCGTGCCGGAATCGCGTCGCGGCGAGAGATCGAGCGGATGATCGAGGATCGCCGCATCGCCATCGACGGCGTGCCGATCGAAACCCCCGCCACGCTCCTCGAAAACCTGCGCGGCGTCACGGTCGACGGCAATCCCGTCGCGGCGCCCGCGCCCGCCCGGCTGTTCCGGTTTCACAAGCCCGCGGGCGTGCTGACCGCCGAGCGCGACTTCACCGGGCGCAAGACGATCTACGACATCCTGCCGCGTGACATGCCGCGCGTGGTCCCGGTCGGCCGCCTCGACCTCAATACCGAGGGGCTGCTGCTTCTCACCACCGACGGCGAGTTGAAGCGCGCGCTCGAACTCCCCGCGACCAAAGTCAAGCGCACCTATCGCGCCCGCGCGTTCGGAGAGGTCAGCCAGGCGCAGCTTGAGGATCTGATCGAGGGGATCGAGATCGAGGGTGTTCGCTACGGCTCGATCGACGCAAATCTGGAGCGGCGGACGGGCGCCAATGTCTGGGTTGAAATGACGCTGACCGAGGGCAAGAACCGCGAGGTTCGCCGCGTACTGGAGCATCTGGGCCTCCGCGTCAGTCGCTTGATCCGCACCAGCTATGGTCCGATCCCGCTGGCCGACATGCCGATCGGCGCGGTGGACGAGGTGCGCCAGCACGACCTGATCCAGTTCCGCCGCGAACTGAAGCTGCCCGCCGAAAAGCGCAGCGACACGCCGCTCGTCACCCGCGCCCGCCCGGTGAAGGTCGAGCGCGAGGAAGCCGAGCCGGCCGAGCGCAGTCCGCGCCGCGCGCCGGGCGCGCCCCGGCCCGCCGCTCCGCGCAAGCGCGAGCAGCCGGAGTTTCTCGAAACCGACCGCCGCCGCCTGCCCGGTCGCGACGCCCCCGCCGGTCGGCCGGCCCCCGCGGCTCGGGGCGCGCCGAGAAGCCGTCCGCCGCGCGAGGATGCGCGGGCTGACGCTGCGCCCATCCGCAACCAGCGCGGCAAACCGCGGCGCACGAGCGACAGCAAGTTCGGCAACCCCGCGCCCCGCGCCGAGCGTCCGCGCAATCCGTCGGAGCGGACTGCGCGCCCTGCCGACGCGGATCGCAGCGCCGGCACGCTCCGCCCCCGCGCCGAAACCGATCGGGCCGCCGGGCCACGCACCGGCTGGGCAAAGCCGCAGCGCAGCGATCGCCCCGCCAAGCCCCGGAACGCCGGATCGGCCGCGCCGCGGACCGAGCGGGAGCGTCCCGACCGCGCGGATCGGCCGGCCAATCCCCGCGCCGGAGGCGACCGCCCCGCTCGCGGCGATCGCCCGACAAGCCCGCGCCCCCCGCGGGGTGACGGTCCGCCCCGCCGCCCCGGCGGCAAGCCGGGCGGCCCGCGAAAGGGTCCCCGCTGATGCGGATCATCGCCGGCACCGATCGCGGTCGTCCGCTCATCGCCCCCAAGGGTGACGCCACCCGCCCCACCGCCGACCGCGTGCGCGAGGCGCTGTTCTCGATGCTGCTCAGCCGCGTCGGCAGTTTCGAGGGGCTGGCCGTCGCCGACCTCTTCGCGGGCTCCGGCGCGCTGGGGCTGGAGGCACTGTCGCGCGGCGCGGAAAGCTGCGTCTTCGTCGAACAGGATCGGGTAGCGCTCGACGCGCTCAAGGCCAACGGCGTGAAGCTCGGGCGAAAGCTCGACATCCGCGCGCAGTCGGTGCTGGCGCTGGGGCCGGTTCAGCAGCCGCTCGACATCGTGATGATGGATCCGCCGTACGGCACCGGCGCGGGATCGGTCGCGCTGGAGCGACTGACACGGCTCGGCTGGGTCGGGCCCGCGACCTGGGTCAGTATCGAGACGGCGAAGGACGAGGCGGTGGAGGTCAAGGGCTTTGCCGTCGACACGTCGCGCGTCCATGGAAAGGCACGGCTCACGCTGCTTCGCGCCGAAAGCTGAGGCGCGTTCAGCCAAGGGTCACCAAGCGCCCCGTAGCCCGCCCTTCGAACAGCGAAGGGAGAGAGAAATGCGCGATCACCGCCGCCGCTCCGGCCGCCTGGCGCTTGCCGTCGCCGCCGCGACGTTTGCCGGCGCCCTCACCGCCTGGGCCGAACCCTCGGCCCACAATCTCGACAATGTCGAGCGCGAGATCGCGTTGATCGTCAGCAACGTGCGAAGCGACAGCGCCCCGGCGCTCGCCGCGCTCGATCAGGCGTTGCCGAAGACCCTGACGATCGTCAGCAAGAGCCAGTAGAGCCCGCCCGACAGCGCCATCGCCACGGGCAGCGTCAGGCACCAGGCGAGCGCCATGTTGCGGATCGTCCGCGCCTGTAGCCCCTGCCCGTTGGCGACCGCGGCGCCCGCGACGCCCGACGACAGGATGTGCGTCGTCGAGACGGGCAGGCCGAAGCGATCGGCGGCAAGGATCGTGCACGCGGCGACCAATTCGGCCGAGGCGCCCATGCCGTAGGTCAGGTGCTGCTTGCCGATCTTCTCACCCACGGTTACGACGATCCGCCGCCAGCCGACCATCGTGCCGAGCCCGAGCGCGAGCGCGACGGCGATCTTGACCCAGAGCGGGATGTAGCGCGTGCTCTGCTCGAGCTGCTTGCCGTAACCCTCGATCGCGGCCTTCTCCGCCGGGGAAAACTGCGCCGCGGTCGCCTTGTCCTTGAGCGCCAGCCTGGTCGAGTCGAGGACGAGGTACATGTCGGCGCGCAGGTTGCGGGTCGCAGCAGCAGGAACCTTTGCCAGCGCGCCGTAGCCGCTCACCCGATCGGCCACGTCGCGCGAAATCGTCGCGATCGCCGCCTGGGCCTCCGGCGTGCCGACCGTGCGCGTCTGGAGCGAACGGGTCAGGATCGCGCGGGCGTTTTCGGGCGGCAGCGGGGCCGAACCGCCCCTTGCCGCGAGCACCGTCGCGGCGCGCTCGGCCGACTGGATGAAGACCGGGGTCGCGCTCTCGGGCATCGTGCGATTGAGCGCATAGGCGGTGGGCGCACAGCCGATGAGGATGAGCATGATGAGGCCCATCCCCTTCTGTCCGTCGTTCGATCCGTGACTGAACGAGACCGCGGTGCAGGTGAAGATCAGGAGCGCGCGGATGCCGCGCGGCGGCGGCGCGTCCCCGCGCGGCGCCTCGTACAGCGCCCTGCTGCGCAGCACGCGCTGCATCGCGAACAGCAGCACGAACGCCGCGACGAAGCCGATGACGGGTGCCATCGCAAGGCCGCTCAGGACCTTCTGCGCCTGGCTCCAGTCGACGCCCGCGGTGCCCGAAAGCGAGCCCGACGCCATCAGCTGGTTGGCCAGGCCCACGCCCAGCACCGATCCGATCAGCGTGTGGCTCGACGAATTGGGAAGCCCGACAAACCAGGTGGCGAGGTTCCAGAGCACCGCCGCGATCAGCAGCGCGAAGATCATCGCATAGCCCGCCGCCGAGCCGACATTGATGATGAGCTCGACCGGCAGGAGCGTGATGATCGCGTAGGCGACCGCGCCCGAGGACAGCATGACGCCGAGAAAATTGAAGAAACCCGACCAGACCACGGCGAAATGCGCGGGCAGCGAGTTGGTGTAGATCACCGTCGCGACCGCGTTGGCGGTGTCGTGAAAGCCATTCACGAACTCGAACCCCAACGCGATCACCAGCGCGAGCGCCAGAAAGGCGAACACGCCGACCGCCAGCGTTTCGCCGACCTGCTGCGTGTCGATCACGACGCTGGCACAGGCGAAGGCAAAACCGCCCGCGATCAGCAGCAGGAACAGCAGCCGCGCAAGCGGGTGGTGTCGACGGTCCAGGTCAGGTCCGCTCGCGGCGGGACTGAGCGGGTCTTCGGACGCGAGGGCGGCGGTAGCCATGGGTCCGCCCTGTGCGCTGTTGATGACCGATTTATGACATGGATCATGGCGCCCGACAGGATCGAGGGACGGTGAAGTATGTCCATAACGGATATACCCCGCCCCACTGGCGAAACACAGTGTCCGTTTCGGATGGGCCTTGTTCCGCATTCGTACTGCTTCGCGCATCTTTGCGCCATGAGCGATCCAGCCGAATTCACCCCCGGCGCTGAAGCGTGCGTCACAGCGTCCGAACTCGTCCGGCAGTTCGGGCTCTGGCAGGAGCGCGCGCTTCAGCAGCCTGTGTTCGTCCTGCGCCGCGGCAGGCCGAGCCTTGTCCTGACGTCGATGGACTTGATGCGCCGCCTTTGCGCGCCGCACAGCGCCGCGCCCGACGCCACGCTGTCGACGCTCTTGATGGACTCGATGCGCGAAAGCGTATTGGTCGTCGACGGGGCGGGCCGCCTGGGCGAGATCAACCGGGCCGCGCGCGTGGCGTTCGGCGGCGGCAGCGCGGCGGCGGGGCTGCCGCTGTCGCGCCTGTTCGGCGAATCGGTCGCCGGCTTCCTCCAGGATCTGGCCGACCGTGCGCGGCGGGTTGGCGCGCCCGAACTGGCGGAAATCGCGCTCCGCGATCGGCGCTACAGCATCGTCATCGTCCCCTTCGGCGACGGCGCGCTGATCGTCGCCGACGATGTCAGCGTCGACGACGAGGGTGAGGAAGCCACGCTTCGGCTGAGCGCGATGGGCGCGGCGTTCGATGCGCTGCCGGGAATCGGATGGGCGCGAATCAACCTGCGCGGCTATATCGGCGCGGTTGCCGCATCGCTTGCCGCACTGACCGGGATCGAGCGCTCGACGCTGCTGGCGGTCCGCTTTGTAACGCTGATCGACGCGGGCGACCGCGCCGCGGTGGCACAGACGATCGACGAGGTGACCGGCGACGGGGCGGCGCGGCGGATTGCGGCCCGGCTTCAGCGGCGCGACGGCGGCTCGATCGCGGTCGACCTGTCGCTTGCCGCGGTCCGCGGACGCAGCGGGGTGGAGCAGGTGACGATCGCGCTGGCAACGGTCCACGCTCCCCACAAATCGTAAACGTGCGATCAACCAGGTCTTTACGCCTCTCGGTATAGGTCGTCGGGGTACGTCTGCGTACCGCCACTGGTGGTTGGGTTCGGTCAGGCAAAAGGGGTGTCGATGTCGGCGGAGACGATTCGGGCGATCGAGACGCGCGGTACCGCGGGCGTCGTCGCTGCACTGGTCGCCGCCGACGGCAGCGCGGCGCACCCGCACTGGTGCGCGCTGGTCGCGCCCGCCGCCCCGATGCGCGACGTCGCCGATGCGCTTCATATCATCTGCATGCTGCACGGCCGGCATCCGGGGGTCCACGACCACGCACTGGCGCACGGCCAGCCCGAGGCGGTGATTCCCTGGCTGGAGGATGCCGCCGCCGCGTTCGCGGTCGAGCGCGAGCGGATCGCCGCGCTCGTTTCCGCGGTCGGCCCGCTGCCCAGCACGCCCGGACAGGCCGAGAGCGAAGCCGCGGTCTCCGGCCAGCGCCATGCGCTCGACACGCTCGTCCAGTCGGACCGCGTCGGTTGTGCCATGGGCGCCGCCGCCGCGTTGGTGATGGACTGGCGGGCGATCCGGCGGCTGCTCGACCGGGCGGGCGATCGCCTGGGGCTGGACCGTCAGCCGACATTGCTCCCCGACCCGATTTCGACTGCGATCGCCATCGACAGCATCATGAGCGGCCCGGCGGCCGAACGGGCCGCACTGTTCGGTGCGCAGCAATTCCTCGCCCAGCAGCGCGGACTGTGGGACCTGCTCGAAGCCCGCGCGAGCGCCCGGAACGCGAGCTGAACGCGACGAACGCGCTTGCCGCCCGCGGCGCGTCGCCATAACCGGTCCTTCGACAAGGAAAGGACCGCCATGCGTTTCGACGGCACAAGCGACTATGTCGCCACCGAGGACCTCAAGGTCGCGGTCAACGCCGCGGTGAAGCTGCGCCGCCCGCTGCTGGTCAAGGGCGAGCCGGGCACGGGCAAGACGGTGCTGGCCCACGAAATCGCCCGCGCGGTCGGCGCACCGCTGATCGAATGGCACGTCAAGTCGACGACCAAGGCACAGCAGGGTCTCTACGAATACGACGCCGTGGCCCGCCTGCGGGACGGCCAGCTCGGCGATCCGCGCGTGCACGAGATCGGCAATTACATCCGCCGCGGCAAGCTGTGGGACGCATTCACCAGCCCCGAGCTCCCCGTCCTTCTGATCGACGAGATCGACAAGGCGGACATCGAGTTTCCCAACGATCTGCTCCAGGAGCTCGATCGGATGAGCTTCGACGTCTACGAGACGGGCGAGCGCGTGACCGCCGCCGAGCGGCCGATCGTCGTCATCACGTCGAACAACGAAAAGGAGCTGCCCGACGCATTCCTGCGTCGCTGCTTCTTCCACTATATCCGCTTTCCCGATCACGAAACGATGCAGTCGATCCTCGACGTGCATTTCCCCGGCATTCAGAAGATCCTGGTCAACCGCGCGCTCGACATCTTCTATGAGCTGCGCGAGGTGCCTGGCCTCAAGAAAAAGCCGTCGACCAGCGAGCTGATCGACTGGCTGAAGCTGCTGCTGGCCGAGGATATGCCGCTCGACGTGCTGCAATCGCGCGACAGCCGCAGCGCGATCCCGCCGCTGGCCGGCGCCCTCATCAAGAACGAGGCCGATGTGATGCTGTTCGAGCGCCTAGCTTTCATGGCGCGTCGCGGGGCCTGAGCGAAAGCGGACCGATCACCCGAATTATCGCATTGCTTACCGGGGTTTAACCAAACCGGGCAACCCTATGGCGAGGACCGCTTGCATAGAATGCACGCGGTCCGAGACAGGGGTCGGTAAGCGATGCGTATCCTGACGTTCGTGGTATGCGTGCTGGCGGCGATGTTGGCCGCGGTACAGGCCAAGGCGAACATCATCGAGCAATATAACGGCCAGTGCGTGCCCTTTGCGCGCGCAGTGTCGGGCATCAAGATCTGGGGCGACGCCTGGACCTGGTGGGATCAGGCCAGGGGCAAGTACGAACGCGGCCATGCGCCGCGCGTCGGCGCGGTGCTCGTCTTCGCACAGACGAACCAGCTTCGCCTCGGCCACGTCGCCGTGGTCAGTCGCATCGTCGAGGATCGCGTGGTGATGCTGACGCACGCCAACTGGTCGCGCTTCGCCGGCGAGCGGGGCAAGGCCGAGCAGGACGTGACATTGTTCGACGTGTCCGAACGCGGGGACTGGAGCCGGGTGCGCGTCTGGTACCGTGACAATGGCGGGCTGGGCGGCAGCACGTACTCGACCTACGGCTTCATCTATCCCGCGGGCGGTGAAGCGCCGCCCGCGCGCGCCCTTCCCGAACTGAGCAGCGCGGCCCCCGATTATGTCGGATCGCTGATCGACGCCTACGCCCGCTGATACGTTCATCACCCCGGACTTGATAAAGAGGTGACGGGGAAGGCTTACGTCGGTTTAACCACCTCGCGCTACAAATCGGGGCGATGGCGCTGTCCCGCTCGACCCGGATTTCAATCATCGCGGCGACGCTGGTTGCGTTCACCGTGCGCGTTGCCGCGGCGCGCGGCGGGTTGTGGCTGGACGAGGCGTGGTCGGCGGTGTTGGCACGCGACGCCGGCACCGCGATCGGCGTGCTCAGGATCGGGCACGATAATAATCATATCCTCAATAGCTGGTGGCTTCAGATTGTCGGCCGGGACGCGCCGCCGATCGCGATGCGGGCGCTGTCAATCGCCTGCGGGACCGCTGCCGTGCCCGTCGCGGCGGCGGTCGCCGGGCGGACGGGCCCGCGCGCGGCGATGCTCGCGGCATGGCTGTTTGCGCTGTCGCCCGTGCTCGTCACCTATGGATCCGAAGCGCGCGGCTACGCGCCCATGCTGCTCGCGCTGCTCATCGCCATCCTGTTGATCGGGCGCAGCATCGATGCGCCCGAGAAGTCGAAGCCGGCGATCGGCATTGCGCTTTGCCTGCTGGTGGGGACGCTGGCGCAAATGACGATGCTGTTCGCGCTCCCCGCGCTCATCGGATGGACGCTGTGGGCATGCCGGGCCGATCGGTCTGTTACGACCACCATCCGGCTGCTCGGTCCGGGCGTCGTGCTCTCGGGCGGCGCGGCCGCGGCCGTCTTTGCGGGCGGCCTTGCGATCGGCAGCTATTCGCCCTTTTCGGTGAGCGCCTGGTCGGACGGCCTCGGCGAACTTGCGCGGTACACGCTGGCGATCGGGTGGCTGCCGAAGCCGACGCTGCTCGTGCTGACGGCCGCGGGGACCGCGGCACTGGTGATCGCGGGCGCGCGCGAACACCGCGCGGCGCTCATGGGGCTGGCCGTGCTTGCCTTTCCGATCGCGGTCGCGGTGCTGGGCATCGGCAACAGTGGCCTTGCGCGCTACTATCTGATCGCCGCCGCGGTGCTGCTGCTGGCGATCGCGCAGGGACCGCGGATTGCCGCCTTGCCGCTGTCGATCGTGGTCCTGGGCGGCAGCATCCTCGGCGACCTCGATCTCGTCCAGAACCTGCGCGCCGATCCGCGACAGGCGATCGCTGCGATGGCGAGCGCGCGACCGACCGGCGCGACCTATGCGGTCGAGGCGCCACGCGATTCGGCGGTAGTCGAGGTTGCGGCCGCGCAGGCCGGCTACACCGCGCGATTGGTCGAGGCGCCCTGCCCCGCTGCCGACTTCCTGTTCGTCACGCGAGACGGCGACGCCCCCTTCCCCGACAGCCCGGCCCGATGCGGCGTCGCCTATGCCGCGATCGCCGGCGCGCGGACGACGGGACTGTCGGGCAATCACTGGCAGCTCTACTTGCGCGCGCGCTGAAGCGTCGCCACACCGGCCCCATGTTCATCGGCTTTGTCGAGGCGCTGCGCGCCGCGGGCGTTCCCGCCAGCCTGAAGGAGCATCTGCTGCTGCTCGAGGCGCTGGATGCCGACGTGATCGACCGGACGCCCGAGCAATTCTATTACCTCTCGCGCGCGATCTTCGTGAAGGACGAGGCGCTGATCGACCGCTTCGACCGGGTGTTCGCGCATGTCTTTCGCGGCCTGACCGCCCCCGCGGGCGAGCAGGCGGCGATCCCGGAGGAATGGCTGCGCGCGGTCGCCGAGAAATATCTGACGCCCGAGGAGATGGCGAAGATCGAATCGCTCGGTTCCTGGGACGAGATCATGGAGACGCTGAAGCAGCGGCTGGCGGAGCAGGAAGGCCGGCACCAGGGCGGCAACAAGTGGATCGGCAGCGGCGGCACCAGCCCCTATGGCAATTCGGGCTATAATCCCGAGGGCGTGCGGATCGGCGGCGAATCGAGGCACAAGCGCGCGATCAAGGTCTGGGACAAGCGCGAATTCGCCAATCTGGACAACACGCGCGAGCTCGGCACCCGCAACATCAAGGTGGCGCTCCGCCGCCTGCGCCGCTTCGCGCGGGAGGGGGCGGCGGACGAGCTCGACCTCGACGCGACGATCGCTGGCACCGCGCGGCAGGGCTGGCTCGACGTCCGGATGCGTCCCGAGCGTCACAATGCGGTCAAGCTGCTGCTCTTCCTCGACGTCGGCGGATCGATGGACCCGTTCGTCCGGTTGGTCGAGGAGCTGTTTTCCGCCGCCACGGCCGAGTTCCGGCACCTCGAATTCTTCTACTTCCACAATTGCGTGTACGAGGGCGTGTGGCAGGACAATCGCCGCCGCCATGCCGAGCGGACGCCGGTTCGTGAGATCATCCACCGCTTCGGTCCGGACTATAAGCTGGTGTTCGTCGGCGACGCGTCGATGAGCCCCTACGAACTGTCACAGCCCGGCGGATCGGTCGAGCATTTCAACGAGGAGGCGGGGCTCGTCTGGTTGCAGCGGATGACCGATAGCTGGGGCGCGGCCGCCTGGCTCAATCCGGTGCCCGAGGCCTATTGGGGCCATACCCAGTCGATCGGCCTCGTGCGCTTAGCGATGGCGGACCGGATGTATCCGCTGACGATCGCCGGGCTAGACGCGGCGATGCGCAATCTGGTTCGCAAGCGCTGAGCGTTGACAGCGCGGCCCCGGCGCTTCAATAGCCGCCCCTCACCGCATCGAGGCCCGATGGCGGAGTGGTTACGCAGAGGACTGCAAATCCTTGCACGCCGGTTCGATTCCGGCTCGGGCCTCCATCTGGCGCACGCTGCGTGCGACGAACCGTTCTTCCTGTCGACATGTTGCCGCGGTGCCACGGCGTTAACTTTTTCGCGAACCCTCGCTTCATCGGGAACAAAGCACGACTCATCCGTGTTACGATGGTGAAACCATCACTCGGGGAGTCGGGAAATGCAGCTCGGAAGCCTGCCCTTCAGTCCCAGCGGCGCGGGATATCGCATCGCCTATCGCATGAACGAGGCGAACCATTGCCCCGGGTGCGGCCGGTCGCATTGGCTGGTCGGGCGGCTGACCGCCGAATGCGCCTATTGCGCGACCGCGCTGCCGATCCGCACGGGCCAGACGTCGGGCACCGGCCTGTTTCGATCGGTCGGCCGGAAGCCGTTTGCGCCCCTCGCGGCCTGATTGACCATCAGCCGCCGGCGGGGCACCACCGGCGGCATGGAACGACACGACGCGCTTATCATCGGCGCGGGCCATAACGGCCTCGTCTGCGCCTGGTATCTCGGTCGCGCCGGTCTGCGCGTAAAGATGTTCGAGGCCCGCGACGTGGTGGGCGGCGCGGCCGTCACCGAAAGCTTTCACCCCGGCTTTCGGAACTCAACCGCCAGCTACACCGTCAGCCTGCTTCAGGCCCGGATCATCGCCGACATGCGGCTGCATGAGCGCGGCCTGCGGATCGTCGAGCGGCCGCTGTCCAATTTCCTCCCCCTGCCCGATGGCCGCAGCCTGAGCCTGGGCGGGGGTATGGCGGCGACGCAGGCCGCGTTCGCGCACTTCTCGGTGCGCGATGCCGAGCGGCTGCCCGCATATTATGCCGCGGTCGAGCGGGTTGCCGATCTGCTGCGCGACCTCGCGCTCCGCCCGCCACCGGGCGGCACTTCGATCCGTGAGGCGCTGTCGCTGGCGATGCGAGCGCGTCGAATGACGGCAGCGGCGCAGCGGGACGCCCTCGCCCTGTTCACCAAAAGCGCGCGTGAGTTTCTGTCCGGCTGGTTCGAGAGCGACCCGGTGCAGGCGGTGTTCGGTTTCGACGCGGTCGTCGGCAATCATGCCGGTCCCGACACGCCGGGCAGCGCCTATGTCCTCCTCCACCACGTGTTCGGCGAGGTGAACGGCAATCGCGGCGCATGGGGTCATGCGATCGGTGGAATGGGCGCGATCACACAGGCGATGGCAGCGGCATGCCGTGATGCCGGCGTCGAGATCGAGGTCGACGCGCCCGTCGCGCGGGTGCTGACCGATGGCGGCCGGGTCGCGGGCGTGCGTCTTGCCGACGGGCGCGAGGTCGCCGCAGCGCGCGTCATCGGCAATTTGGGGCCGAAGCCGCTGTTCGAGAAGCTGGTCGACCCCGCCGACCTCGACCCCGACTTCCGCACGCGCGTCGCCAGCTATGCGGTCGGCTCGGGCAGCTTTCGCATGAACCTCGCGCTCAGCGAGCTGCCCCGCTTCTCGGCCAAGCCCGACGCCGGTCCCCACCTGTCGGCGGGCATCATCATGGCCCCCAGCCTCGATTACATGGAGCGCGCCTTTGCCGATTCGAAGGCGCTCGGCTGGTCGCGCGAGCCGATCGTCGAGATGCTGATCCCCTCGACACTCGACGACACGCTCGCGCCGGCCGGGCAGCATGTCGCGAGCCTGTTCTGCCAGCAGTTCAACCCCGTGCTGCCCGACGGCCGAAGCTGGGACGACGCGCGCGAAGCGGCGGCGGATACGATCATCGACACGATCGAAACCTACGCTCCGGGCTTTCGTGCCAGCATCCTTGCGCGCCAGATCCATTCGCCGCTCGACCTCGAGCGCAAGTTCGGGCTGGCGGGCGGCGACATCTTTCACGGACGCATGTCGCTCGACCAGCTGTGGGCGGCGCGGCCGGTGCTGGGGCATGGACGATATCGGATGCCGATCGCGGGTCTCTATCTTTGCGGGGCGGGCGCGCATCCGGGCGGCGGCGTCACCGGCGCGCCGGGGTACAACGCGGCCAGGGCGATCCTTGCCGACCGGGGCTTGGCGGGGCGGCTCGGCCTGCTTAAGCGGGCGCGATGAACGGCGCACCTCTCAAGCTCTACAATTCGCTTACCCGGTCGATCGAGGACTTTCGCCCGATCGACGCACAAGAGGTGCGCATCTACACCTGCGGGCCGACGGTCTATAACTACCAGCATATCGGCAACATGCGCGCGTTCCTGTTCGCCGACACGCTGGGCCGGGCGGTGCGTTGGAAGGGGTTCGGCCTGAAGCACATCATCAACATCACCGATGTCGGCCATCTGACCAGCGACGCCGACGCCGGCGACGACAAGATGGAGAAGGCCGCGCGCGCGCAACAGAAGTCGATCTGGGACGTGGCCGCGCACTACACGCAGGCGTTCAAGCTCGACGTCGAGCGGCTGAACATCACGCCGCCGGCCAAGTGGACGGTCGCCACCGAATACGTGCCGCAGATGATCGCCTTTGCCGAGACGATCGCCGAGCGGCACTGCTACGTTCTGGACAGCGGGCTCTATTTCGACGTGTCGACGGTGCCCGATTACGGCCGCCTCGCCCGCGCGGCGACCGATGCAGGCGAGAGCCGCATCGACCCGGTGGGCGGCAAGCGCAATCCGCAGGACTTCGCGATCTGGCGCACCTCCCCGCCCGACGAGCAGCGGCAGATGGAGTGGGATTCGCCCTGGGGCCGCGGGGCGCCGGGCTGGCACCTCGAATGTTCGGTCATGAGCCTTGCCGAGCTCGGCCACCCGTTCGACATTCACACCGGCGGCATCGACCACCGCGAGATCCACCATCCCAACGAAATCGCGCAGAACCAGGCGAATTGTGGCTGCACCGACGCGGAGCCCGGCTTCACCGGCGCGCGGATGTGGATGCATAACAATTTCCTGGTCGATCGCGGCGGCAAGATGTCGAAGTCGACGGGTGAGTTTCTGCGCCTCCAGACGCTGGTCGATCGCGGCATCCATCCGCTCAGCTACCGCCTGATGTGCCTGTCGGCGCATTATCGCAGCGAACTGGAGTTCACCTGGGACAATGTGATCGCGGCACAGACGCGGCTGAAGCGGCTGGTACAGACGATCGAGAAGCTGCGCGCCGCGCCCGACAAACCCTCGCGCGGGACCGCCGACCGGCACCGCGAGGCATTCGACGCGGCGATCAGCGACGACCTCAACACGCCGCGCGCGTTGCCGGTGCTGGATGAGCTTCTCGCCGACAAATCGCTGTCGCCCGCTGATCGCCTTGATGCCGCGGCCGCGTTCGACCGCGTGCTGGGGCTTCAACTGGCAACGATCACCCGCGCCGACCTGCGCACCCGGCCGGCGGATGCCGCGATCGACGAGGTCGCTATCGAAGCGAAACTCGAGCAACGCCGCGAGGCTCGCGCGGCTAAGGACTTCTCTCGCTCCGACACCCTCCGCGACGAACTGACCACTGCCGGTGTCGAAGTAATGGACGGCGACCCGCTCGGCTGGGACTGGAAGCTCTAGCCCGCCGGCAGCGCGGCGAGCATCGCCGGGGTCAGGAGCTGGGGCAGGACGCGCGGCTCCGTAGCCCCCGGCGCGTACCACAGATAAAGCGGCACGCCCGCGCGATTGTGCTGCTCGATGAAGCGGCCCATCGCCGGGTCGCCGTTGGTCCAGTCGCCGACCAGCACCTCGACGCCGCCCTTCCTGAAGGCATCGGCGACGGTGTCCGTCTCGATCGCCGCCTTCTCGTTCACCTTGCACGCCACGCACCAATCGGCGGTGAAGTAGGCGAAGACGGGCTTTTTCTCGGCCCTGAGCGCCGCAAGTGATGCGTCGGTGAACGGCTTGGCGCCGAGCGCGCTGGCTTCTGCCGCCTCCGCCGGACGCTGTTCGATGCGAAGCGTCACGGCAAGCGCGAGGGCGATGCCGACCGCCGCCGGAACCCATGCCAAGCCCTTACCCCGCCCCTGGCGCACGCCCGTCCACCACAGCGCCAACGCGGCGACCAGCACCGCGCCCAGCCCCAGCGTCATCCCGTCGACCCCGGCCTGCTTGCCCAGCACCCAGGCGAGCGCGAGCGCGGTCAGGAACATCGGCACCGACAGGATGTGTCGAAACGTCGCCATCCATGGTCCCGGCTTCGGCATCCGCCGCCGCAGCGCCGGCACGAAGCCGATGAGCAGGAACGGGATGGCGAGGCCGAGGCCCAGGCCGAAAAAGATCGTCAGCGCCGCTGCGGTCGGCAGCACGAGCGCCGCCCCCAGCGCCGCCGCCATGAACGGCCCGGTGCACGGCGTCGCCACGAACGCGGCAAGCGCGCCGGTCATGAACGCACCGCCCTTGCCGCTCGCCGCCATGCGATTGACCGCGCCCGGCGCCGACAGCTCGAACAGACCGGCCAGATTGAGCGCGATCGCGATGACCAGCAACAGCAGCACGAGGATGACGCGCGGGTCCTGCAACTGGAACGCCCAGCCGACCGTCGCGCCGCCTGCGCGCAACGCCAGCAACGCACCGCCCAGCGCGAGACAGACGGCGATGACCCCGGCCGAATAGGCCAACGCCTCGCCCCGCGCCCCGCGCTCGTCGCCGCCCGCCCGTGCGAGGCTCAGCGCCTTGAGGCTCAGGATCGGGAAGACGCAGGGCATGACGTTGAGGATCAGGCCGCCGAGCACCGCGCCGGCAAAGGCGGCGAGGATCGCGCGCCAGTCATAGGCAGTCGATGCGTTCGCCGCCGCCACCGCGCCCGGTACCGCCCGCACGTTGAAGCCGCGACCGTCGCCAAGCGCGAGGACACCGGCGACCTCGCCCGGCACCTTCCCCCCGGCCTGTGTCTCAACGACGAGGCGATCGCCCGCGCGGCCGACCGACTGCACCGCGGCATAGGTGATCGCGCCATCGGTGAGCGGATAGAAATAAGCGCCATCCGCCGGCTGGTCCGCGGGCCACGGAATTCCGATCCGCATCTTCCCGCCCTCGACCGCAAAGGCCGCGACGCTGCCGAGCGGCTTGGGCAGCGCCCGGCGCCATGCATCGAACTGCGCGCGTCGCTCGGGCGTGATCGTGCCGTCGCCGACCGTCAGGACGGTGGAGAGCTGCGCACGTTCGGGCACGCAGATCTGATCGGTGCAGACGAGATAGTCGGCCTCGACCGCGATCGGCAGGCGGGTGCCGGGGGCGAGGCCGGCGGGGACCTTCAGCCGCACGAACTGTGCGAACGGGCCCTCGTAGACATAATTCATGAGGCCCGCGATCACGAGCCGCTGCGGCACCGGATATTCGAGCGGCCCGGCCGTGA
>CAJYLT010000061.1 GCA_913775795.1 uncultured Sphingomonas sp.
GTCGCGCGCGATCCCGGGTGCGAGGTCTGCTCGCCCGGCTCGGCCGCGACGTGCAGCGTGACGGCCAGGTCGTCGAACGCAGCGACGGGCATCGATACCGGATCGGACAGCCAGTCGCTTCCCGCCGGCACCGACACCTCCACGCGCCCGCCGAACCGCAGCGGCGTGATCGTGCCGGGCTGCACCGCCGCAGCGCCCGGCCGGACCGGCCGTGCGACTGATGCGCTGCGTACGATCAGCGGCTGCGTGCCGAAGGCGTTGGAGATACGAATACGTATACGTGGCCCGCCGGCGCTCACGCGGACCACCTGGCGCAGGCTGGCGTCGGCCATTGCCCCCGAAACCAGGCGGTTATCGCCGCCCGGCACCATCTGTGCGGACACCCAGGCGGGCTTCCAGCCGCAGCTTTCCGCCCATGCCGGGGTCGCGGACAGCAGCGCCAGCGCCGCCATCACCCACTCGATCCGCCGCATCGCCCGCGCTCCCCTCTTCGTCTCCCGAAGCACATATGATATCGCTATCACCCATGGGAGGGCCAGCCTCGAAATGGTTGGATGCGGGGTTTATCGTTCGGGGCAAGCCACTTGGCCCGGCGGATCACCGTACCCGATTTGCCAAGAACGACGCGCCCCCTTAACGAGCGCGCGACGGAGGATCTGAATGCGGGCGACACGGCGGGGGCAAGGCGGCGTCACGGTTCAGGATGTCGCGCGCGCGGCCGGGGTGTCGGCGATGACGGTCAGCCGCGTTGTCAATGGCGGCCACAATGTCCGCGAATCCACCCGCCTCGCCGTCGCCGAAGCGATCGAACGCCTTCAGTACAAGCCCAATCCCGCCGCCCGGTCGCTGGCGGTGGGCGAAGCGACGCAGATCGGCCTGCTCTATGCCAACCCGTCTGCAGCCTATCTCAGCCAGTTCCTCATCGGCGCACTCGCCGCCGCCCGGCGCGCGGGCTGTCACCTCGTGCTCGAACCGTGCGAGGGCGAGAGCCCGGACGAGCAGGCCGAATCGACGCGTCAGTTCGCGGGTGCCGACGTGCAGGGCGTGATCCTGCCGCCGCCGCTGTGCGAATCCGAACCCGTCCGCACCGAGCTCGCCGCCGCGGGCATCCCGTCGGTCGCGGTCGCGATGGGGCGGCACGAGCCGGGGACCTACAATGTCCGCATCGACGATTTCGAGGCGGCGGCGGCGATGACCCGGCACCTCATCGACCTCGGCCACCGCGACATCGCCTTCATCCGCGGCCATCCCAACCAGGTGGCGAGCGCCGAGCGCTATCGCGGCTTCGTCCACGCGGTCGAGGCGGCGGGTCTCGACCCCAAGGCAATGCGCGTCGAGCCGGGCTATTTCACCTATCGCTCGGGCCTGGCCGCGACCGAACGGCTGCTGCGCCAGAGCCCCCGCCCCACCGCGATCTTCGCCGCGAACGACGACATGGCCGCCGCGGCTGTGGGCGTCGCGCACCGGCAGGGGCTGCACATCCCGCGCGACATCAGCATCGTCGGCTTCGACGACGTGGCACTGGCGACCAATGTATGGCCCGAGCTTACGACGGTGCGCCAGCCGATCGCGCAGATGGCCGAGACCGCCGTCGCGATGCTGCTCGCCCGTCTCCGCAAGCGCGGCGGCGACGCGAATGACGGCGAGGAACTGGTCGTCCCGCACGAATTGATCGTGCGCGAATCCACCGCCCCGCCGCCCAAGACCGGCGGGGCGCGCTGACACTTGCCAAACGCCCGCGGGGGGCTCTAGGTTATCGCTAACATCCAGAACGGGGCCAAAGCGCCCCGCACGATCGGGAGACGGGAATGCAAGGGGCGGGCAACCGGGCCAATATCGGCTTCATCGGTGCCATCGTCGCGGTGGCGACGATCGGCGGTTTCATGTTCGGGTACGACAGCGGCGTCATCAACGGGACGCAGGAGGGCTTGGAAGCAGCCTTCGACCTCTCCGCGCTCGGAACGGGCTTCAACGTCGGCGCGATCCTGATCGGCTGTGCGGCGGGCGCGTTTTCCGCCGGACGGCTGGCGGACGTGGTCGGCCGCAAGAAGGTGATGATGCTGTCGGCGGTGCTGTTCTTCATCAGCGCGCTCTTGGCGGGCGTTGCCGGCAGCTCGGCGATCTTCATCGTCGCGCGCCTGATCGGCGGTCTCGGCGTCGGGGCGGCGTCGGTGCTGTCGCCGGCCTATATCTCCGAAGTGACGCCCGCGGCGATCCGCGGCCGGCTGGCTTCGGTGCAGCAGATCATGATCATCACCGGCCTGACCGGCGCGTTCGTCGCCAACTGGGCGCTCGCCAATGTCGCAGGCAGCTCGACCGCGCCCTTTTGGGGCGGGTACGAGGCGTGGCGCTGGATGTTCTGGATGCAGTCGATCCCGGCGGCGGTCTATTTCTTCGCGCTGCTGACGATCCCCGAAAGCCCGCGCTTCCTCGTCACCAAGGGCCGCCATGCCGAGGCCGAGGCCGTGCTCGTCAAGCTGCTTGGCGAGGATGAGGGCCGCCGCAAGGTCGCCGAGATCCGCGACTCGCTGTCGGCCGATCACCGCCCGCGCTTCTCGGACCTGCGCGACAAGGTGTCGGGCCGCATCCGCCCGATCGTCTGGGTCGGCGTCGGCCTCGCCATCTTCCAGCAGCTCGTCGGCATCAACGTCGTCTTCTACTACGGCGCGGTGCTGTGGCAGTCGGTGGGCTTCTCCGAAAGCGACTCGCTCCTCATCAACATCGTCTCGGGCACGCTCTCGATCCTGGCCTGCATGGTGACGGTCGCGGTGGTGGACAAACTGGGGCGCAAGCCGCTGCTGCTCATCGGGTCGGCGGGCATGACGGTGACGCTCGCCACCGTCGCCTTTGCCTTCCACCATTCGGTGACGAACGCGGACGGCTCGGTCAGCCTGCCGGGCAACTGGGGGATCATCGCCCTCGTCGCCGCCAACCTCTACGTCATCTTCTTCAACGTCAGCTGGGGCCCGGTGATGTGGGTCATGCTGGGCGAGATGTTCCCGAACCAGATCCGCGGTTCGGCACTGGCGTTCGCCGGCCTCGCGCAGTGGCTGGCGAACTTCGCGATCTCGGTCAGCTTCCCCTGGGCCGCCGCGAACATCGGCCTTGTCGTCACCTATGGCTTCTACGCGATCAGCGCGTTCGTCTCGTACATCTTCGTCGCCCGCATGGTGAACGAAACGCGGGGCCGCGAGCTGGAGCAGATGGAAGGCTGACACGAAAAGGCCCGCGCTCCGGTCGGAGCGCGGGCCATCGGCTTGTCGGAAACCCCGCCCCTCGTCCGGGCGGGGTTTTCGTTGTCAGATGCGCGCCTCGGGCAGGACGAAGCCCGGCACGTCCACGGTGAAGGTAAACAGATCGCCCGACAGCGGCTCACGCGCGCGGCCCGCAACATCGAGATGCTTGGCCGCGGTGGTGGCATAGACCGTCTTCAGGTCCGGGCCGCCGAACGCGATCTTGGTGATCGCGCTGACCGGGAAGCGCACCGTCTCCAGCAATTCGCCCTTCGGCGAATAGCGGCGGACCGCATGGCCGGTGTAGAGCCCGATCCACAGGCAACCCTCGGCATCGCAGACGGGACCATCGGGGAAACCCTCCCCTTCGCCGATGCGCGCGAAGATGCGCGGATCGCGCAGATCGCCGTTCGCGTCCAGCGTGGCGGCATGGATGAAGTGGCCCAGCGTATCGACGTGATAGAGCGTCCGGCCATCGGGACTGACCGCCGGACCATTGGTGATCGACACCTTGGGCGTCGTCGCCTCGCAGGTCTTGCCGTCATAGCGATAGACGGTGCCCGTCGTTCCCTTCTCGCCGTCATCCATGCTGCCGAACCACAGCCGCCCCTCGCCATCGACGGTCCCGTCGTTGAGGCGATTGCCCGGCAGATCGGGCTCGGGCGACAGGATCGCGGTAAAGCTGCCGTCCTTCGGATCGAAGCGTGCAAGCCCCGTCTTCAGCCCCGCGACGAAGCCGCCGCCGGCGATCGGCAGCACGAAACCCACCTGGTCGGGGGCGGCCCACTCCGCGCGCTCCCCCGTCGCCGGATCGAGGCGATAGATGCGGTGCCGCTTGATATCGACGAAGTAGAGCGCTTTGTCCCGCGCGACCCAGACCGGCCCCTCGAGCAGCGGGCCGCCCAGCGCCCAGAGGCTCTTCGGCTCGCTCGTAACCACGCCCATGCAACGCTCCCTTATCGCCAGCCGGCATCCACGAAATAGCTGTGCCCGGTGACCAATGCGGCATCGTCGGATGCCAGGAACATGACCATCGCGGCGATGTCGTGCGGCAGCAGGCGGCCAGGCAGGCACTGCGCCGCGACGATCTCCGCCTCGCCCTCGGGCGTGTACCATTTGAGCTGGCGCGGCGTGCGGACATTGCCCGGAATGACACAGGTCGCGCGGATGCCGTCCGGCCCGAGCTCGCGCGCTAGGCTGCGCGTCAGCCCCTCGATCGCCGCCTTGCACGTCTGGTAGAGAGTCAGTTCGGGCAGGCCGAGATGCCAGGAAATCGAGCCGAGATTGACGATCGCCCCGCCCCCCTTGGCGCGCATCGCCGGCACCACCGCCTGCGCACAGAAGAACATGTGCTTGAGATTGACCGCCAGGCGGTTGTCCCAATAGGCTTCGTCGACTTCCTCGATTCCGTGGCGGTCGTCGTTGGCGGCATTGTTGACGAGGATGTCGAACGCGCCGTTCGCCTCGATCAGTCGGCTGATCGTCGCCTTGAGGTCGGCGACGCGGGTGAGGTCCACCGCCTCGAACCGGACATGCGCGGGGTCAAGCCGCTCGACCACCGCGCGCGAATCCGCCTCGGCAATGTCAAAGAAGGTGACCTCGGCGCCCTGCCGCGCGAACCCCTCGACGATCCCCGCGCCGATGCCCGATCCGCCGCCGGTGACGAGCACGCGCTTGCCGGCAAGGCTGGGATAGATGGCGCGCGTGGCGGCGTCGGGCTGCACGTCGAACGTCGGGTCGGCCTCGGCCACGTTGGTGTCTTTCGGTTGGAGGGGATCGTCGCTCACGCGAGCACCGGCGCGCGCCGGGCGGCGAGGTCGCGCATCAGCGCACGCACGCCGTAGGTCCAGGGGGCCGCGTCCTTCGAGGTGACGACGGTGTTGGCGAGCGTGCCGAGCGCGTCGCTCCGGATCGTCACGACGTCGCCGACCTTGTGGGTGAAGCCGCGGCCCGGCTCGTCGCGATCCTGCACCGGTGCGAACAGCGTGCCGAGGAACAGCGCGAAGCCGTCGGGATACTGATGCTCGGACAAAGTCTGTCGCACCAGTTCCTCCGGATCGCGGCTGATCTCGCGCATAGAGCTGTGCCCGTCGAGGCGATAGCCGTCGGTCCCCTCGATCACGAGGTCGAGCTCGGCGGCGCGCACGTCGTCCATGCCGAAGCCGTGGCCGAACAGCCGAACGAACGGCCCCAATGAGCAAGACGCGTTGTTGTCCTTGGCCTTGCCGAGCAGCAGCGCGCTGCGCCCCTCGAAATCGCGCAGGTTGACGTCGTTGCCCAGCGTCGCGCCGACCGGTCTGCCGCGCGAGTCGACAACGACGACGACTTCCGGCTCGGGATTGTTCCAGCTCGAATCCGACCGGATGCCGATGTCGCCGCCCCAACCGATCGTCGACAGGATCGGCGCCTTGGTGAACACCTCCGCATCGGGGCCGATCGCAACCTCCAGATATTGCGACCATAGGCCCGCATCGATCAGCGCGGCCTTCAGCCGGGCGGCCTCCTCGCTGCCCGGCACGACCGAGCGGATGCCGCCGCCGACCTTGGCCTCCAGCTCGCCGCGCAGCGCCGCCGCCGCGCTCGAGTCGCCGCGCGCCCGCTCCTCGATCACCCGTTCGATCGCGGACACGGCAAAGGTGACGCCGGCGGCCTTGACGCATTGCAGGTCGAGCGGCGAGCGCAGTTCGAAATCGGCACCCGACCCTTCGGCGCCCAGATCATCCACGTCACAGATGGCCTCGCTCGCGGCGCTTGCCGGATCGTCGAGGTCGAACAGGTCGGCGGTCGTCGCGGCGCGCTCGAATGCCGAATGGACCACGCCGCCCCGCACGATCACGGGCACCACGTCGCCGCGCACCGAGACGCGTCCCGCCAACACCACGGCATCCAGATCGGCGGGCAATGCCGACCGGCTCCACTCAAGCGTCATCGCCTTTGCCCCCTCCTCGTCGCGGCCCGCTTGGGTGCCGCCAATCCATTGCTGGTAGCGGTATCAGGTGCGTGGCACGGTTGCAATCGACCACACACCCGATTCCGATCGGTCCTAAAGCGTCCAGGCGCCGTCGACCCGCGACAGCACGCCGCCCTGCCCGCCTTCGCGAAGCGCGTCGGGCAGCAATGCCTCGGGCAGGTCCTGATAGGCGACGGGGCGGACGAACCGCTCGATCGCCATCGTGCCGACCGATGTCGTGCGCCCGTCCGACGTTGCGGGATAGGGACCGCCATGCACCATCGCATGCGCGACCTCGACCCCGGTCGGCCAGCCATTGGCGAGGATGCGTCCGACCGTCCGCTCGAGCACGGGGATCAGGCCCTTCGCGTCCTCGTAATCGCCCTCGTCGACCTGGATCGTCGCGGTCAGCTGGCCCTCCAGCTCGGCGAGCACCGACTTCAACTCATCGAGGTCGGCGCAGCGGACGAGGACCGACGACACGCCGAACACTTCGTGCAGATGGACCGGATCGGCAAGGAAGTCCTTGCCCGCCACGGTGAACAGCGCGGCACGGCCCTGCGTCGGGCCGGCGGGCTCGGCACCCTCGGCCACCTTCTCGACATAGGGGCTGGCGGCGAGCTTTTCCTTGCCCGCCTCGAACGCCTTGTGGATACCGTCGGTCAGCATCACCTGCGCCGCCTGGCCCGACAGCGCCTCGGCCGCCGCCTGCGAGAAGGCGTCCAGTTCGGGACCGGCGATACCGAGGACCAACCCGGGATTGGTGCAGAACTGCCCCGCGCCCATCGCCATCGAGGCGACATAGGCCTTGGCCAGCGCCTCGCCCCGCGCCTTCAGCGCATGCGGCATCAGGATGACGGGGTTGATCGCCGACATCTCCGCATAGACGGGAATCGGCCGCGGACGTGCGGCGGCGATCTTCATCAGCGCCTCCCCGCCCGCGCGGCTGCCGGTGAAGCCCACTGCCTGGATGCGCGGGTCGGAGACGAGCTTGCCTGCGACATCGTTCGAGGTAATGTTGACGAGGCTGAAGACGCCCTTCGGCATCCCCGTCTTTTCCACCGCGCGGCCGATTGCCGTCGCGATCAGTTCCGACGTGCCGGGGTGCGCGGGATGGCCCTTCACCACGACAGGACAACCCGCCGCCAGCGCCGAGGCGGTGTCGCCGCCCGCGGTCGAAAAGGCGAGCGGGAAGTTCGACGCGCCGAACACCGCGACCGGACCGACCGCGACGGTGCGTAGGCGAAGGTCGGGCTTGGGCGGCGTGCGCTGCGGATCGGCATGGTCGATGCGCAGCTTCTGCCACGCGCCGTCGCGCACTTCCTTGGCGAACAGGCGAAGCTGGCCGGCGGTGCGGCCGCGCTCGCCGGTGATGCGGGCGGCCGGAAGCCCGCTCTCGCGGCACGCACGCTCGACCAGCGTGTCGCCCAGCCCCTCGATCTCATCCGCAATCGCCTCGAGGAACGCGGCACGCTCGGCCAGCGGCTTGGTCGAATAGGGGAGGAACGCGGCCTCTGCGGCGGCACAGGCCTCGTCGACGTCCGCCTCGCTCGCGCCGGCGAAGTCGATATCGTCGATCTCGGCACCCTTGGCGGGGTCATAGGCGCGGAAGCGCTGCCCGGACGAGCGGCGCTCGCCCGCGATGAACAGGTCGCCAGTGAGGGTCATGGAATCGCGTCTCCTGAAAGGGATCGGTCAGTGATGGCCGGGGGCATAGGGGTGCCGAATGGCCTCGTAATATTGCAGATCATGCGCTGGCGGACGAACGCCGGCGGGCAGCTCTCGTCCCGACACCGACCCGAAATAAGCCAGGCTGGCATCGCGCCACCATATGGCCTCTTCTTTTTGTATGACAAGAAAAGACGCGATCTGGGCAGCGCGCTCGGGATCGATCATCGGTGCAAGCGTCGCCCATTGCCGCTGCATCCCCTCGACCGCAGCAACGCCCCGATCGTAGCGCGAGACGAGTTCCGCCCACAGCGTGCGCCCAGTGGGCTGGCGCGCGTCCCAGGGGACATGGTGGAACCAGAGCAAGAAGTCGTCGCCCACCATCCGCCTGTCGGCAAGGCGCTTCGCCACCGGAGCCGCGTACTGCGCGACGGCGTTCGAGCCGGTCCGCGTGCGGTCGAAGCCGATCCCGTCCTTGCCGGCCCGGTGATAATAAGTCGGATTCCATTCGGGCCGCGCGAGGTCGCTCACCCATGGCCCCGGCCCGTAATGATGCCCCGTCGCCATCAGGTGCGCGAGGCCCATCGGCGTCATGTAATCGACCACCGCCTGACGCGAACCCAGCATCATCGCCGTCACCGGGCGAACGAAGCCAGGGTCGGGCGTAAAGGTCTGGCGTGCCCATTCACCCGCGATCGCCGCCGGGGTCAGCTCGGGGTTCCATGCCAGCCGACCGAAGGCGTACCAGTTCGCCTGATCGAAGATCGACCCCGACCAGTTGCGGTCGCTGCCGATATTGGCGACACCCGCCATGCCGGTGAGGCGGTGTCCGTCGAGGCTGCCGTCGATCACCTTCGCCACCGTCGATCCCCTGCCCCTGGCATGGGTGTCGGCCGCCAGTACCTCGGACCACATCGGCGCGAGATAGGCGAGGTGCGTGGCAAAGCCGAGATACTCCTTGGTGATCTGCACCTCGAGCATCAGCGGCGTCTTCGGCATCGCGCCGAACAGCGGGTGGAAGGGCTCGCGCGGCTGAAAGTCGATGGGGCCGTTCTTGACCTGGACGATGACGTTGTCGGCGAACCTGCCGTCGAGCGGCTTGAACTCGTCATAGGCCTGTTTGGCGCGGTCGTCGGGGTCGACGTCGGAATAGACGAAGGCGCGCCACATCACGATGCCGCCATGCGGCTTCACCGCGGCGGCGAGCATGTTCGCGCCCTCTGCATGGCTGCGCTTGTAATCCTGTGGCCCCGGCTGCCCCTCCGAGTTGGCCTTGACCAGAAAGCCGCCGAAATCGGGGATCGCGCGATAGATCTCGTCGGCCTTGGCCCGCCACCACGCCGCGACCGCCGGGTCGAGCGGGTCGGCGGTCGCGGTCTGCTTCAGCTCCACGGGCGCGGACCAGCGCGCCGATAGATAAACGCGGATGCCATAGGGGCGCAGCACGTCGGCGACCCTGGCCGCCTTGGCGATCCAGTCGGCGGTCAGGCTGTCGGGCTTGGCATTGACGTTGTTGAGGACCGCACCGTTGATGCCGAGCGAGGCATTGGCGCGCGCGTAATCGACGTAACGCGGGTCGCTCGCGGTCGGCAGCTTCCACCAGTCCCAGATCGATTGCCCCGAATAGCCGCGCTCCACCGTCCGATCGAGATTGTCCCAATGGTTGAGCAGCCGAAGCTTCACCCGCGGCCGCTCTGCGATGTCGAGGCGCGCGGGCAGCGCCCCCTGTTGCGCCAGCCGAAGGAAATGGAACGCACCATAGAGCGCGCCGACCGGGCGGTTGCCGGCGATGACGACCAGCCGGCGGCCGCCTACCGTCACCTCGCGGATGACGAAACCTTCGTCCCCCGCCCGGGCCATCGGCAGGGCGAGCTCAGCGATCCGCGGCGATGCGGGGGTGCCGATCAGGATGGCGCCGCCCTTCCCCGTCGCGCCGTTCGTCATGGCTGGCAGCGCCCGGCGGAGTTCGGCCACCGCCGCCGCGATCGTCGATTCGGCGGCCTCGTCGGTTTCGACCGAACCGGCACGCACCGCCAGATCGGCGGCAGGTCCGGCGGCGAGCGGGCGATAGCGCAGCCACAGCTCGTATCCGTCCTCGGCCAGCGCCGGCTGCGCGAAGGTGAGCAGTATCGCGACCGCCGCAGCCCATCGCGCCATCAGCTTCAGTCGCATCACCTCTCCACGCCCCGGGGACCCGTCCCCTTGTCTAACGCTGGCAATAGCGGATAGTGATACCGCTATCAACAAGCACGCCGGATCGATCGCGCGATCCCGAAGGAGAGACGATGCCCAAGATCGTGGCCGCTCGCGTGATCGTGACCTGTCCGGGCCGCAATTTCGTGACGCTGAAGATCGAATGCGACGACGGCACGACCGGGGTCGGCGATGCCACGCTGAACGGGCGCGAGCTGGCGGTCGCGGCGTACCTGACCGAGCATGTCGTCCCCTGCCTGATCGGCCGCGACGCGCACCGGATCGAGGATATCTGGCAGTATCTCTATAAGGGCCCTTACTGGCGGCGCGGTCCCGTCACGATGACCGCGATCGCCGCGGTCGACGTGGCGCTGTGGGACATCAAGGGGAAGCTCGCCGGCCTGCCGGTCTATCAGCTCCTGGGCGGCGCGTGCCGGGAGGGGGCGATGGTCTATGGCCACGCCAACGGCACGACGATCGAGGAAACGATCGAGGCGGCGCGCGCCTATCAGCGCGAGGGCTACCGTGCGATCCGCCTCCAGTGCGGCGTCCCCGGCATGGCCTCGACCTATGGCGTGTCGAAGGACAAGGATTTCTACGAACCCGCCGACAGCGACCTGCCGACCGAGAATGTCTGGTCGACCGCGAAATATGTGCGCGTCGTGCCCGAACTGTTCGCCGCCGCGCGCGAGGCATTGGGCTGGGACGTCCACCTGCTCCACGATATCCACCACCGCCTGACCCCGATCGAGGCGGGGCGGCTGGGCCGCGACCTCGAACCCTATCGCCCCTTCTGGCTGGAGGATGCGACCCCGGCGGAGAACCAGGCGGCGTTCCGGCTGATCCGTCAGCACACCACCGCGCCGCTGGCGGTGGGCGAGATATTCAACTCGATCTGGGATGCCAAGGCGCTGATCGAGGAGCAGCTGATCGACTATATCCGCGCGACCGTCGTCCATGCCGGGGGGATCACGCACCTCCGCCGCATCGCCGCCCTCGCCGATCTCTATCAGGTGCGCACCGGCTGCCACGGCGCGACCGACCTGTCGCCGGTCACCATGGCGGCGGCGCTGCACTTCGACCTCAGCGTGCCCAATTTCGGCATCCAGGAATATATGCGCCACACGGCGGAGACCGATGCCGTCTTCCCGCACGCCTACACCTTTGCGGACGGGATGATGCATCCGGGCGACGCGCCGGGGCTGGGCGTCGACATCGACGAGGCACTGGCGGCGGGGTACGGGTACAAGCGCGCGTTCCTGCCGGTGAACCGGCTGGAGGACGGGACGCTCTGGAGTTGGTGAGCTGCCCCATCATCTGCGCCCCGCCGGGCTGACGCTTCAGGCGATCGTCAGCACCGCGCCTTTCAGCATCGCCGAGCTCGGTCCGGCGAGGATCTCGACCTCCCCCTTCTCCACCACTTCCTGCAATTCGCGGTTCCACAGGCGGAAGGTTTTCGGCCCCAGCATAAAGGCGACGCGCCGCCGCTCGCCGGGCTTTAGCGTCACCCGCTCGAACCCCTTCAGCTCCAGTACCGGCTGCGTGACGCTGGCAGAGCGGCGGCGGATGTAGAGCTGCACCACCTCGTCGCCCGCGCGGTCGCCGGCATTGGCGACCTCGACCTCGACGCGCACCTCCCCGCCCGGCCCGATGCGCGGGGCCGTCAGCACCGGCGCGGCGATCTCGAACCGGGTGTAGCTGAGGCCGTGACCGAACGGGAACAGCGGCGCGGCATCGTCGAACAGGTAGCCGCGCCGCGCGGTCGGCTTGTGGTTGTAGTAGAAGGGCACCTGCCCCGCATTGCGCACCACCGTAACCGGCAGCTTCGCCCCCGGATTGACCCGCCCGAACAGCCCCTCGGCGATCGCGGTGCCGCCCTCCTGCCCCGCATACCAGCACTCGAGGATCGCGTTCGCGCCCTCCGCCACGCCCGGCCAGCTCGGCGGGCGGCCGTTGATTGCGGCGACGACGATCGGCTTGCCGAGCGCTTTCAGCGCCGCGAACAGCTCGTTCTGCTCGCCGACGAGATCGAGGGACGTGCGATCGCCCAGGTGATTGCGGGCATAGGCCTCGCGGCTCGTCTGCTCGGTATCGCCGATGGCGAGGACGATCACCTCGGCCGCGCGCGCCACCTCGACCGCCTCGGCGATCATCGCGCGGTTCTGCGCCGGATCGGCAAGCTGCACGTCATCATCGCCGCGGTCGTCGGTGCGCACGATCCGCACGCCCTGCGCGGTCAGGATCGGCCGCCCCTTGCCCACCAGCGCGCGGATGCCGTCGAGCAGCGTCACGCTCTGCTTCGGCACGCTCGAATAGCCGCCCAGCCGCGCGATCGCCGCATTGGGTCCGATCACCGCGACGGCGCCACCCGTCATCGCCAGCGGCAGCGTCCCGTCGTTCTTCAGGAGGCACAGCGACTTGCGCGCCGCGTCCAGCGCCAGCGCGCGCGCCTGCGGATTGCCCGTTACCCGCGCGGCGGTACGCAGGTCCCCATACGGATTCTCGAACAGCCCCGCGCGGAACTTGAACGCAAGGATGCGTGCCACCGCCCGGTCGACCAGCGCCGCTTCCACCTTGCCCGAGCGTACCTGCGCCACCAGCGTGCGGAAGCATTCGCCGTCGGGCAGCTCCCAGTCGACCCCCGCGCCCAGCGCCTGCCGCGCGGCGTCCGCCTTGTCGACGGCGATGTGGTGCAGCGTGTCGAGCTCGCTCACCGCGCCGTAATCGCTGACGATCACCCCGTCGAAGCCCCATTCGCCGCGCAGCACCGTTTCCAAGAGCCAGCGATTGGCGTGGCTCGGCACGCCGTCGATCTCGTTATAGCTCGGCATCACCGCGGCGATGCCCGTCCGCTCGACCACCTCGCGGAATGGCGGGAAGAAATTCTCGCGCAGCTCGCGCTCGCTGATCTGTGCCGGCGCGACGTTGTTCCCCGCCTCGGGCTGGCCGTGGCCGGTCATGTGCTTCAGCGTCGCGAACACCTTGCCTGGCGGCAGCATCGGCCCCTTGCCGGTGCCCTGCAGACCCTCGACCGCGGCGACGCCCATCTCGGCGACCAGATAGGGATCCTCGCCGAACGTCTCCTCGATCCGGCCCCAGCGGGGATCGCGGACGATATCGACGACGGGCGACAGGACGAAGGGGACGCCCCGCGCCCGCGCCTCGCGCGCGATCTGGGCCTGGACGCGCCGCATCAGGTCGGTGTCGAAGCTGCCCGCCATGGCGATCGCCTGCGGGAACATCGTCGCGTCTCGCGCCATCAGGCCGTGGAGTGCTTCCTCATGGACGAGGACGGGTATGCCGAGGCGCGTACGCTTCGTCGCCCAGTCCTGCACCGCATTGATGAAGGCGATCGTTTCGGCCGGGCTGCGCCCGACATTGACCGTCGCGCCCGCCGCCGCGGCCTCGCCCGTCACGCCGCGCTTGTCGGAGGGGCGAGTGAGCTGCCCGAACCCGTTCGGATAGGCCGCCGCCGCCTTCGCCGGATCGAAGGCGGCGCCCGTCATGATCGCGCTCTTGGTCGCCCAGAGCGCGATCATCTGCATGACCTTTTCCTCGATCGTCATCCGCCCGATCAGGTCGCGGACGCGATCGGGCACGGGCGCACGCGGATCGCGATAGAGCGGCCGCCCGCGCTGCACCGCCGGCGTCCCCGCCCGCGCGAGCATCGGCAGGTGCATCGTCGCACCCGCGCCAAAGATCGTCCGAAGCGCCGCGCGCCGATCAGCCATCACCCTCTCCCTTTGCGCGTACCGTTACCGCTATCAGGATCAAGGTCAACCGCCGGAATAAGATCAAAATATACAATGACTTGAAGACGCTCGACGGAACTTCTCTGTCTGCCGCCGCTTGGTACGGTTCGGGGGCAGCGGAAGGACGACCCATGGGCCAGACCGGTTTCCTCGCATCGCTCAACCTGACGACCTTCGCGATCATCTTCATCGTGGCGGCGCTGGCGCTCTTCTTCTTGCTGCGTCGCCGGTCGAACGCGCATCCGCTTGAGGGGCGGGAGGAGCGGAACGTGGCGCGCGACCTCGATGCCGGTCGCCCCGCCCCGCCCCAGTCGCCGCCGCGCGAACCCTAACGCCGGGCCAGGCGATCGACCCCGATCGCTGCGAGCATCGTGATCCCGGTCAGGGGGAAGACGACTCCCGCCCCCGCCATCAGGATCGCGAGCCCGCGTCCGCTGCGCCCCGGCGGCAGGCCGAGGCCCTTGGGCCGCCGCTTCAACCACATCACCGGCGCACTGACGACGAGCAACAGGATGGCGATGCAGCCGGCGAGCATAACGAGCCGGTTCGCCTCGCCATATTGCTGGCCCTGATGGACGGCGATGCCCCACTCGATCGCCTGCGCGCCGCCGCCGAAACCGGCGTAGCGCGCATCCTGTAGCACCCCGCCCGTCCCGGCATCGACATAGATCGCCCGCGCATCGTCCGCGCGGACGATGGGCGCGCTAACGAGGTAGGGCGCGCCCGGCGACGCCGGTAACGTCAGCGACCAGGCATCGCCGATCCCACGCGCCTGCGCCGCCGCCAGCGCGCGGTCGGCGCCGATGTCACCGCCATGCCCCATCGGCATACCTGCGCGCTGCATCGACCAAGGGAGCGTCGCCGCCCCGCCATGCTCGCCATGCCCGCCGGGCGCGGGCGATGGCGGCCGCCCCCATCCCTGTGCCGCGACGAGGCCTTGCAGCCCCTTCCCCCACACCCCGCTCCACGGCATCCCCGTGACCGCGAGGAACAGGATCACCGCCCCCGCGACGATCCCGGTCGACGCATGAAGGTCGCGCCAGAAGCGCCGCCCTCGCACCGGCCCCTTCACCCCGAACCCCGGCTTCGACGCCCAGAGCCAGATGCCCGTCAGCACGAGCACGATCGTCCACCCCGCCGCGATCTCGATCACCGCGTTGCCGATCGGCCCGGTGATCACGAGGCTGTGGAGGTCCTTCACCAGCCCCATCACCCCGCCCGGCCGCGTCGTGCCGAGCACCCGCCCGTCGCCCGGATCGACGAAGGCGGTGCGCTTCGCGCCATCGGGCAGCGCGATCGTCATCCGCCAGCTTTCGGCGGCGGGGGGCTTCGCGACCTGCGTCACGCGCCCGCCCGTGTCGGTAGCCACGCGCTTTGTCAGCACCGACAGCGGCAGGGCTGGCCGCGCCTCGACGCGCAGCCAATCGGCATAGACCGCGCGCTCGATCTCCGGCTTGTAGAGATAGAGCCCGCCCGTCACCGCGAGCCACGCTAGGAACGGCAGCACCAGCAGGCCGGCGACGAGGTGCCAGCGCCACACCGAGCGATAGAGCGCGTCCATCACAACCGCCCCCGCACGCCGCCGAACACCGCGCGGCGCTCGACGGGATAATAGATCACCGACGCATCGGTCGCGCGGGTCACGGCGGAGATGTCACCGATCGCCTTCTTCCCCGTCAGGTTGCGCGCGTCGACGAACAGGCTCAGCCCGTTCGCGATTTCGGCCTTTGCGCCGAGGCCGATCAGCGCATAGCGCGGCGCCTTTTCCGTGTTGGCGTAATCGGCCCAGGCCCCCTGCGGCACCCATTCGACATTGGGCGTGACGCTCAGCGCCTCGCTCCCCAGCCGTACCTCACCGCGATAGAGGTGCCGCGCGACCACCGGCAGCCGATTGTCGCCGAACTGCGCATCGTCGCGGAACCGGAAGTCGTTGAGCTGATAGACCTGCCGCAGCCGCAGCCACGGCGCGGGGGTCAGGTCGAGCCCCGCCTCGATCCCCTGATGCCGCGTCCGCCCGGCGTTGAACGTCGCCGCGGGAATGTCGGGCGACTGGTTGAACTGGAGCAGTTCGCCGCGAATATCAGCGCGATAGAGCGTCACATCCCACGCGGCGATCCCCGCCCGCCCGCGCGCGCCGACTTCATATGTCCACGCACGCTGCACATCGAGGTCGACGAAGCCCGGCGTCACCACGCCCCCGACCGCGAACGGCGTCTGGTTCAATTCGCTGAACCCCGGCAGCTCGACCGAGCGGTTGGCGTTGGCATAGAATTGGACGCCAGGCTTCGGCTCAAACAACAGGCCGATCTTGGGCGCCAGTTCGTTGAAGCTCGCCGACCCGCTGCGCGCCGGGGCGAGGCGGTTGGCGACCTCCCGCTCGCCATGCGTGTAGACGCCGCCCGCGACCAGCGAGAGCGTCGGCACGAACGCGACGCGAAGCTCGCCGTAGCTGTCGATCGTCTGCGCCTGTTGCCGCGCATCAGCGGTCAGCGCGCCGCGGCGACCGGCGAGGTTAACGAACTGGCGCGCGCGAACGCTGCCGAACCGCGCGGTCGATCCCAGCGCCGCCTCGACCGGCAGCCCGGCGACCTCGCCCGACAGGTCGAGGCGGGCGAAGGCGCCGTAATCCACCGACTTTTGGTCGATGACCTGAAAGATCGGGTGGTAAAGCTGCTTGTCGTTGAAGAAGGCGCCGACCGCCAGCGTGCCGCGCCCCAGATTCACCGTCGTCCGGTTCTGAAGCCGCATCGAATCGATGTCGCGCGCCTGATCCTGTGCATAGTTCCCGGGCAGCGACAGCGCGGGGGTCGTCAGTGCCTGGGCCCGCGTCAGCGCACCCGGCAGTTCCTGCCGGATATGGTTGGCGCTGCCATAGAAGCGCGTCTCGACCCCCTCGCCCAGCCTGAGGCCGACATTGCCGTTCAGGCGCAGCGACTGCCGCGTCGCATGACCGCGGTCGCCGTCGGACGTATCGCCGGTGATCGCAAAATACCCGTCGCCCGCCTCCGTCGCCTTGCCCGCAGCGAGCTTGCCGCGGACGGTGTTCCAGCTCCCGCCGTCCACCCGCGCCTCGATCCCCGGCGCGGAACGCCCGGTCGGCGTCACCGCGTTGATCGCCCCGCCCAGCGTCGATCCGCCGAAGCGAAGCGCATTGCCGCCGCGATAGACCTCGATCGCCTCGAAGACCTGCGGGTCAAGCTCCTGGAAATCGCCATTGTTGTCGGCGAGGTTGATGGGGATGCCATCCTGCATCAGCAGCAGCCCGCGCATGTGAAAGCCGCGGCTGATCCCCGATCCGCGGACCGAAATCCGCACCTCCTGCCCGAAGCGCGGCTGCGTATAGACGCCGGGCGAGAAGGCGAGCGCATCGCGCAGGGACACCGCCGCCTTGTCAGCGAAGTCCTCTGCGGCGACGACATCGACGCCGCCGGGGGTCTTGCGGATTTCGGTCTCGGCATCCTCGGCGATGCGCTCGGCGGTGACGACGATGGTCTGCGGGTCATCCTCGCGGGCGTGCGCAGGCATGGCCAGCGCGAGCATCGACGCGCCGGCAAGGGCGCGCGTGAAAACGGTCATTTGGGTCTTCCTCGATCGAATGGAGGCGCGCCGCGGCGGGCACGCGAACGTCAGGCGATCAAGGGAGCAGGCGGTCCGCGAAGCGGCGGGCGGAGGTGCTGGAGCCCCAGCGGCCGGAACCGCTGCCCGGTGCGCAGGGCGACGGCGGCGACCATCGCCAGCGCGGCGAGCAGCAGGATCGGGTCCGCCCCGCCGAGGAACGGCGCGGCGAGCCCGGCAAAGGCGCAGGTCGTCCCGGCCTTCTCATGCTCGCCGGGCGCGGGGCGCTGGCTCTTTTCGGCGAGGCCGGGGATCGCGATCGTCATCGCGCGCGATCCCTCACCCGAACAGACCATCACGGTCAGTTGCCCGTCCGCGCCGGTCGTCGTCATGAACCCGGCCGGCACGACGACGCGCAGCAGCATCGCCGCCGCGACGATCAGCGCGGCGATCCAGGCGTGGTTACGGAACAGGCGGCGCATCGACGGCACGCCCGGCCCCTACGCGCTGGAAGAGGCGATGGGCAAGGCCATTGCCCGTTCATCCGCGCCGGCTAACAAGCGACGGATGATCCGCATCCTTGCCCCCCTCGTCGCCCTTTCCGCCTGCACGCCGATGGTCGCGCCCGACACGCCCCCGCTCGCCGCCGCTGGCCCGCGATACGGCGCGGTGGGGACCGAGCCCTTCTGGTCGCTCGGCCTCGCGGACGGCAGGATGGGCTTCGCCGAGGCCGGCGGCCGAACGATCGCCGTCACCGCCCCGCCTGCGCGGCCGAGCTTCAACGGCGAACGCTACGTCACCGATCGCCTGACGCTCGACATCACCCACAGCCCGTGCAGCGACGGCATGAGCGACAAGCGCTACCCCGATACCGTCCTCGTCATCGCCGACGGCCGCGAATACAAGGGCTGCGGCGAGGCGAAGGCCGACAACGCGCTGGAGGCTCGCAACTGGCGGGTAAGCGCGATCCGAGGCGAGGCTCCCGGCGGCCCGCGCCAGGCGACGCTCCGCTTCGATGCCGGACGGCTGACGGGCACCACCGGCTGCAACCGCCTGACCGCAAGCTACACGTTGAGCGGGAGCGCGCTGACGATCGGCGATGCCGCGACGACGCGGATGGCCTGCCCCGGCCCGGCGATGACGCAGGAACAGCGGCTGGTGGCGGCGTTGAAGGGGCCGCTGACGCTCGTGCAGGGCAAGGACGGGGTGATGCTCGCCAATGCGGACGGGTCGCCCGCGGTGACGCTGGTGCCGGTCCGGCCGTAGCGGCGCGACAATCGGAGAGCCACGTACCGCCCATCATCGTACCCCGGCGAAGGCCGGGGTCCAGTTTCGGGCCGATCGTGATTGGTGCCGCGCCCTTCAACTAGGGCCTTTCCAACTGGACCCCGGCCTTCGCCGGGGTACGGCGACGCGCAGTGCAGCCGCCCGGGAGCTCCCCCTACTCCGCCGCCTCGGGCAGCGCCGGCGTTTCCGCCTCGACCTTGAGCTTGCTCAGCGGCCGGGGACTCGCCTCGACCATCGGCAGCGGTTCGATCGACTTGGCGCCGGTGTCGATATTGAGCGTTTCGAACCGCTTGGCCTGGCTCATCACCTGGCTCTCGATCGAGCCGACGAACGCGTTGTATGCGGTCGTCGCGGTCTCGAGATTCTTGCCCAGCTTGGCGATGTGCATCCCCATCGTCGCGACGCGCGCATGGAGTTCGCGGCCGAGTTCAGCAATCTGCCGGGCCTCACCCGCCAGCTTTTCCTGCCGCCACACCGCCGCGACGGTGCGGGCGATGGCGATGAGGTTGGTCGGCGTCGCGATCAGCACGCGCCGGTCGAACGCATAGTCCCAAAGCTGCGGTTCGTGCTCGAGCGCGGCCGACAGGAAATGCTCGCCGGGAACGAACATGATGACGAACTCGGGCGTATTCTCGAACTGGCCCTGATAGGCCTTGTTGCCGAGCGCGTTGACGTGCGCCTTCATCGAGGCGACGTGCTGGCCGAGGAACGCGGCGCGCTCCACCTCGTCCACCGCGCCGTACGCGTCCTGATAAGCGTTCAACGACACCTTGGCGTCGATGACCAGGATCGAATTGCCCGGCACCTTGACGATCGCGTCGGGGCGAAGGCGACCGCCCTCGGCCTCGACCGACACTTCCATCATGAAGTCGGTGTGTTCGGCGAGGCCACAGGTTTCGAGCACGTTGCGAAGCTGCTGCTCGCCCCAGCGCCCGCGCGCCTTGGGCGCGGCGCGCAGCGAGTTGACGAGCTTCGCCGCCTCAGCCCGCACACCCTCCTGCCCCGCGCGCATGCTGTCCATCAGGCCCTTGAGCTGGCCATACGCCTCGGTCCGCTCCTTCTCGACGCTCTCGATCCGCGATTCGTAGCGCTTGAGCGTCTGCTCGACGGGCGCGAGCAGCGCCTTGATCTTGACCTCGTTGCTGTCGCTTGCCTGGTGGAACCGCTCCTGCGCGCGGGCGAGGAACGCGTTCTGCGCCTCGCCCAGCAGACGGTTCGACACCTCGGCAAACTGCGCGGCCATCATGTCCTTGGCCGCCTTGAACTCCTCCAGCCGCGCCTCGAACGCGCGCGCATCGGCCTTCAGCGTGGCGAGGTCGAGGCGCGCACTGTCGCGCTCGATGCGCAGCGTCTCGTTCTCGCTGACCAGCTCGCCCATCCGGCTCGCCCGGTCGCTGGCGAGCGCCAGATCGGTGATCGCCTTCTTGAAATCCTCCTCGCGTGCATCGCGCTCGGCGCGCACGCCCTCCACCCCGCGATTGCCGAGGAACCAGCCCAGCACCGCGCCCACGACGAGCGCGGCGACGACCAGCAGGATGGCGAGAATGGGGTCCATGACGCGCTTCCGGAAAAAGGTGAACGGAGCGCGAACCTAGACGCTCGGGGCTATCGCCTCAAGCCGCCGACTTCCTCAACTTGGCGAGTTTCTTCAGCACCATGTCGCGCTTCAGGCGCGAGAGGTGGTCGATGAACAGCACACCGTTCAGGTGATCCATCTCGTGCTGGAGACAGGTCGACATCAGGCCGTCGAACCATTCCTCATGCATGTTGCCATCGAGGTCGAGCCAGCGCGCGCGGCAGCGGTCGGGACGCTCGACTTCGGCGAACATCTCGGGGATCGAGAGGCAGCCTTCCTGATAGCAGCGCTTCTCCTCCGACACCTCGAGGATTTCGGGGTTGATGAAGGCGTGGGGGCTGCGGATCGGCTTGCCCTCCTCGTCCTGCTCCTCCTGCAAATCGATGACGAGGATGCGCTTGGGCACCGCCACCTGGATCGCGGCGAGGCCGATGCCGGGGGCATCGTACATCGTGTCGAACATGTCGGCGACGAGCGTGCGGACCTCGTCGGTCACCGCCTCGACGGGTTCGGAGACGAGCTTGAGGCGGGGATCGGGCACTTCGATGATGGGGAGAACGGCCATGCGCCTAAAATGGCTGCGCGCGTGCGCGGGGTCAAGCGACGGGACGGCGCGCCCGGAGCGCGTGTGCCAACGTGCCCTCGTCCAGATAATCGAGCTCGCCGCCCACGGGCAGGCCGTGGGCAAGCTGCGTCACGCGCACCGGAAAGCGTTCGAGCCGGTCGGCGAGGTAGTGGGCCGTCGTCTGCCCCTCCAGCGTCGCGTTCATCGCCAGCACCACCTCGTCGACCCCGCCCGCCTCGATCCGGCGAACGAGCGCGTCGATGGTGAGGTCCTCGGGCCGCACCCCCTCCAGCGCTGACAGCCGGCCGCCGAGCACATGGAAGCGGCCCGGAAAGAGCCGCGAGCGTTCGAGCGCCCAGAGATCGGCGACTTCCTCCACCACGCACAGCGACTTGGGATCGCGGCGACCGTCGGCGCAGATCGAGCAGGGATCGGTCGTATCGACATTGCCGCAAACGCTGCACGTCGCCAGCCGCTCCCCCACCGCGGCCAGCGCGGACAAGAGCGGCACCAGCGCCGTTTCCCGCCGCTTGATGAGGTGCAGCACCGCGCGCCGCGCCGATCTTGGGCCGAGGCCGGGAAGCCGCGAGAGCGCCTGCGTCAGCGCGTCGATTTCGGGAGAAGCCATGTCGCGCCAAGATAGGGGGTTGCGCCGCCCGCTGCCAAGCGGTGAAGGGGGGCCATGCGGATCGTCTTCATGGGCACGCCCCAATTTGCCGTGCCGGTGCTCGAAGCGCTGGCCGATGCGGGTCATCAGATCGTTGCCTGTTACTCGCAGCCGCCGCGCCGGGCGGGACGCGGCAAGGCGCTGACGCCCTCGCCCGTGCATTCGCGGGCCGAGGCGATGGGCGTGCCGGTGCTGACGCCGGTGACGCTGCGCGATGCGGAGGCGCAGGCCGCGTTCGCCGCGCACGACGCCGACGTGGCGGTGGTCGCCGCTTATGGCCTGATCCTGCCGCGCGCGGTGCTCTCCGCCCCGCGCCTCGGCTGCCTCAACGTCCACGCCTCGCTCCTGCCGCGCTGGCGGGGAGCCGCACCCATCCAGCGCGCGATCCTCGCCGGGGACGCGGAAACTGGCGTCGGCATCATGCAGATGGAGGCCGGGCTGGATACCGGGCCGGTGCGGGTGGAAAAGCGGACGCCCGTCGCGGGCAAGACCGCGGGCGACCTGACCGCCGAACTCGCGGCGCTGGGCGCGGCGGCGATGGTCGAGGTGCTCGCCGATCCCGACGCCTATCCGCCGGTGGCCCAGGCCAATGAGGGCGTCATCCACGCCGCCAAGATCGACAAGGCCGAGGCGCGGCTCGACTTCACCGGCCAGGCGACGCAGGCGGAGCGACAGGTCCGCGCCTTCAACCCTGCGCCCGGCGCGTTCTTCGAGGTGAACGGCGAGCGCATCCGCGTGCTCGCCGCCGATGCGGTCGAGGGCAAAGCGCCCGCCGGGACCGTGGTGGCCCACCCCGGCGGCTTCGCGGTCGGATGCGGCGAGGGTCTGCTCGTCCCAACGCTCGTCCAGCGCGCGGGTCGTGCCGCCATGACGCCGGCCGAGCTTCTTCGCGGCTTCGCGATCCTCGAGGGCACGAACCTCTCGTGACGCGCTTTGCCCTGACGATCGAGTGGGACGGCCGCCCCTTCATGGGCTGGCAGCACCAGAAGCACGGGCCGAGCGTGCAGGCGGCGATCGAGGATGCCGCGCACGCCATCACCGGCGAGGACGTGCTCGTCCACGCCGCCGGCCGCACCGATGCGGGCGTCCACGCGCTCGGCATGCGCGCGCATTGCGATATCGAAAAGCCGATCGAGCCCTTCCGGCTGATGGAGGCGCTCAACGCGCGGATGCGGCCCAACCCGGTCGCGGTGCTGGCGTGCGAGGTCGTGCCCGACGACTGGCACGCGCGCTTCTCCTGCATCGCGCGCCATTACGAATATCGCATCCGCATGCGCCGCGCGTCACTGACGATCGAGAAGGGGTTTGCGTGGCGCGTCGCCCCGCCGCTTGACGTGGGCGCGATGGCGGCGGGCGCGGCGATGCTGGTCGGGCGACATGACTTTACGACCTTTCGATCCGCGCATTGTCAGGCGGACAGCCCCTTGCGCACGCTCGACCGGCTCGACGTGGTGGCGGAGGGTGATCTGGTCCGCATTTTCGCCTCGGCACGCTCGTTCCTGCATCATCAGGTGCGCTCGATGGTCGGCTGCCTTGCACTGGTTGGACAGGGGCGCTGGTCGCCGGGGGATGTTCGGAAAGCGCTAGAGGCCAAGGATCGCGGCGCGTTGGGATTGAACGCGCCGCCGGATGGACTGTATTTCCTCAGCGCCGATTACCCCTGACGGCTGAACGCGCCGACCAGCTCGACATGCGTCGACCAGAGGAACTGGCCGACCGGCTGCACCCAGTCGAGTGCATAGCCACCCTCGCACAGCATCTTCGCATCGCGTGCGAAGCTGCTGGGATTGCACGAGACGTAAGCGATCCGCGGCACCTTCGCGCCGGCAAGGTTCGCCGCCTGCTCGCGCGCGCCCGCCCGCGGCGGGTCGAGGACGATCGCGTCGAAGCGGTCGAGTTCGTCCGTCGTCAACGGCCGGCGGAACAGGTCGCGGTGATCGGCAAACACCGCCCGCCCCGCCTGGCTCGCGCCCGCCTTCAGCGACAGGATCGCTTCGCGCGCACCCTCCGCGGCATAGGCACGGATGCCGTCGCCGAGGCCGAGCGCGAAGGTGCCGAGGCCGGCGAACAGGTCGGCGACGTTGCGCGCCTGCCCGATCGCCTCACGCGCAGCCGCGACCAGCGCCGCCTCGCCCTCGCGCGTCGCCTGCAGGAACGATCCAGCCGGCAGCGGCACTGCAACGCCGCCGAGCGTCACCGTCACCGGCTCCGGCGCCCAGCGCGCTTCCGGGCCATAGGTGTCGTCGATCGACAGGCGCGCGAGCTTGTGCCGCCGCGCAAAGGCGGTGATCGCCTCGATCGCCGACAGGCCCTCGCGCAGCCGCCCTTTCAACAACACGTCGACCCCCTGATCGGCGAGCGTCAGGTGCACGTCGATCCGCCCCGATTCGGGCAACTGCGCCGCCAGCAGGCCGCGCAGTGGCTGGAGCAGCGCGAACAGTTCGGGTGCAAGGATCCAGCATTCGTCGAGATCGACCAGCGCATGGCTCTGCGCGCGGGTGAAGCCCAGATGCACCTGTCGCCCGCGCCGCTCGGCATGAAGCGTCGCGCGGCGGCGCGTCCTGGGCGGGCTGATGACGGGCGCGCGGACCGGCGCGGACAGGCCCTGTGCCGTCAGCGCACCCTCGACCCGGTCGTGGAGATAGGCGGCATAGGCCATGTCATCGAGATGCTGGAGCTGACAGCCGCCGCACTCGGGATAATGTTTGCACGGCGCGACACGGCGATGGGCGCCCGCCGCCACGCTGCCGTCCTCGAACACCCGGTCGCCCGGCGCGGCGAGCGGCACGTGTCGGCCCGACGCCGTGACGCCCTCGCCCCGCGCGGCGACGCGGACGACTTCCTCCTCGGGGCTCACAGACATTCGGCGATCGCGGTGGGGATATGCATCGCCAGATCATCGGCGACCAGCGCCGGTCCCGCAAGGGCGGCGGCGCGCGCATGCAGCCAAACCGCCTCGCAAGCGGCGCGCAACGGCGCTTGCGTCACCGCCAGCCGCGCGGCGACGAGGCCGGCGAGCACGTCGCCGGTCCCCGCGGTCGAAAGCCAGGCCGAAGGCTGATGCACCCGCGCCTCTCCCGAGGGTGCCGCGATCACGGTCGACGCACCCTTGAGCACGACGACGGCGTTACTGCGACGGGCGGCATCAAGCGCGGCACCGATGCGATCACCCCCGGCTGCGCCGAACAGCCGCGCGAACTCGCCGTCGTGGGGCGTTAGGATCGTCGGCACCGCGCGCGTCCTGATCGCCGCGACATCGACCATCGACAGCGCGTCGCCATCAATCACCAGCGGACATTTGCTTGCAAACCATTCCTCGCACATTTTGCGAGCCGCTGAGTCCCGGCCGAGGCCCGGGCCGATCAGCACCGCCGCCGCGCGCTCGGCATCGATCGACGCGCGATGGACGACCGCATCGAACGGCACGCGGGCGTCGTCGCCAGCAAGGACGACATAACCCGCGCCGCCCCGCGCCGCCGCCCCCGCCGCTAGCCTTGCCGCGCCCGGCATCGCCCCGCCGACGACGCCGACCAGCCCGCGCGTGTACTTGTGATCGTCGACGCCGGGTGCCGACAGCCGAGGCCTTGCCAGCGTGTGGACCGGCGAGCCGACGCGCACGCCGAGCGTGTCGACCAGCAGCGCCCCCGAGACCTCGACCCCCGCCCCCTGGACATGCCCGCGCTTGACCGCGCCAAGCGCCAGCGTCGCATCCGCCCGCAAGACGGCGCCCTGCGCCGCACCGGTATCGGCATCGAGGCCGGAGGCGATGTCGATCGCCAGCACGAAGTCGGCATCCGCGCGCAACCGCTCGATCGCCACTGCCGGCACGCCGGTGATCGGTCGCGACAAGCCGATACCGAACAGGCCGTCGATCACGACCGGCCGCGCCGGTGCCTCGTCCAGTGCGACGGTCGCGCCGGACCAGCGCGATCGCATCGCCGCGGCTGCCCCCGCCCCGGCCTGACCGAGCGCGGCGACGACGACGTCGAGGCCTTGTTCGGCGAGAAACCGTGCAGCCCCATACGCATCGCCGCCATTGTTACCGGCGCCGGCAAGCACGGTGACCGGCCGCCCCATCGCAAAGCGCGCTGCTTCTCGCGCGACAGCGTGGGCGGCCGCCTCCATCAACTCGATCTGGCTGGTCCCCCCGGCGAAGCACGCCGCCTCCGCAGCACGCATCTCGGCCGCGGTGACGATCGGCGCGTCAACCGGGCGCATCGGGCACCTTCGCCGCTGTGGGCAGGCGATAGCGTGCGCCGCCCACCTCGACCTCGATCACCCCACCGCGGCTCCGCACGGTCGCGGGCGCAGCGCCATCGGCGGCCGCGATCCCGCCCCCGTCGGCGGCGACGCGCAATCGGTGAAAGCCGCCGTCCGGCAATCGGACCGTCAGCACAGTACCCTGCGCGTCCGCGGTCCGCTCGACCAAGCACATTCGGCGGAACTCGGCCTCGCCCGGCGACGCGCAATCGGTGAAAGCCGCCATCGGGCAGGCGGACGGTCAGCACGGTACCCTGCGCGTCCGCGGCCCGCTCGACCGAGCACATCCGGCGGAACTCGGCCTCGCCCGGCGGCGCGCAGAGGATGCGGCCATCGGGCGCGCCGGGCGCCGGTGCGGTAACGATCGCTTGCGGTTCGTCGGGTGCATCGCTGCCGCCGCAGCCGGCGAGCAACAGCCCGATTGCCACGATCGATCCTCTCATGCGCTGCCTCCGATTTCCGCCCTCGCCCGCTCGATCAGCGGGGCAAGGATCTGCGTCCAGCGCGCAACCCCCGCCGCGTCGTCGATCAGGTCGTTGCGCACCTCGATCGAGATGCAGGCGATCCCCTGCCCCTCGCCATGCCGGTTGAGCGTCGCGTTGAGCAGCCGGCCGGAATAAGGCGCGTTGTCGCCCGTTTCGACCCCCGCCGCGCGCAGGCCCGCGATCATCACCGCGGCCGCACGATCATCGCGATTGTAGAGCACGCCTGCCTCTAGCGCGCGCGGCGGCGCGCCGCGGAGCTGACGGGTGAAGCTGTGGATCGCGACGATCAGGCGCGGGCGGCGCGTCCGCACTTCGCGGGCGATCGCCGCGTGATAGGGCGCGTGGAAGCGGGCGATCCGGTCGAAGCGGTCGGCGCCGACATTGCCGGGGATGGCGACCCGGTCGCTTTCGACCGGCACCAGCGCGCGATGATCGGGCTCCCGATGCAGGTCGATGACGAGCCGCGAGACGGTGGCAAGGACCGCCGGTGCGCCGATCGCCGCGGCCAGCGCGCGGGTCAGGGGTTCGGCGCCGATATCGATCGCCATGTGCTCGTGCATCACCGCCGGTTCCACGCGGAGATCGATGCCCGCGGGCACCGCGCTCGAGGCGTGATCGCACAGCAGCAACACATCGCGCGCGCCGTCGATGACGATCGGCGCGCTCATGCGAAACGGGCCACGCGGCGCATACGATAGGCCACCAACCCCTCGGCCAGATCGGTGCCGGCGAACAGCGCATCGAACGCCGCGTCGGGATCGGCCGCGTCGTCATTCAGAACCGATTTGAGCATTCGCGTCGATCGCACGGAATTGTCAGCTATTTTCTGAGCCATCGCCAGCGCCTCCACCCACGGATCGACTGCGGCCGCCTCGACCAGGCCGATCGCCTCGGCACGGCGTGCATCGAGCGTTTCGGCCGCGAACAGCATTCGCGCTGCCTGCCCCCGCCCGACCAGCGCGGCGAGGCGCCGCACGTCAACCGCCGGATAGCCGATGCCGAGCTTTGCCGGTGTCACCGCGAACCGCGCCCGCTCGCCAGCGATGCGGATATCGGCCGCAAGGGCCAGCGCCACCCCCGCGCCATAGCAACCGCCGGCGATGACCGCGATGACGGGGATGGGCACCGCCGCCAGCGCGTCGATGCCAGCGCGCATCGCCCGGCGAAACTGCGCTGCCGCCTCTGGATCGCGGCTGAAGCGGTCGAACTCGCCAAGGTCGGCGCCGGCCGAAAAATCATGGGTGCCACCGATCATCAGCACGCGGGTCTCGGGCGGCAGCGCCGCCGCGGACGTCGCCAGCCGGTCCCACTCGGCGACGGGGATCGCGTTTCGCCGTGCCGGCGCATCGATCGTGAGGCGGGCGATACCCGGCCCTGGACTGTCGAGGAAGAACATCGACGCTCGCGATGCCGCATCACGCGGCGGCTGTCACGCCCGGCGATGGGCGAGGGAGGTGGCGGGGTCCGAAGACCCGGCCACCGGCAGGCGATCCGCTCCCGGCGTACGGCCCGCTACCCTCGCGCTACGCAAGGACCATGCCGATCGATTCGTCCAGCGCGGCGGCCCGGCCCTCGTCCCGCGTCGGGACTCCAGCCGTCACGCGAGTGCCGTTTCGAGACACCACCACGGCTCGCCCGCCAGTGCCGCGGCGGCATTTCGGCGCGCTTCCACCGTGTCGAACAGCGCGAAGCATGTCGCGCCCGATCCCGACATCCGCGCAAGGATCACGCCGGCCTGAAGTCTCAATCGCTCGAGAACCCCGTCAATCATCGGCGCAATCGCGCGCGCGGGGGGTTCGAGGTCGTTGCGCCCCGTCAGCGCCGCGGCGAGCGAGCCGCCCTGCTCGATCCCGCCGCGATCGACGCCGTCCCAGCGCGCGAACACCGCCGCGGTCGAAACCGGCACCAGCGGATTGACGAGCAGCGCGGGCAGCGGCGGCAGCGCAGGCAGCGGCTCTAGCTGCTCGCCCCGCCCGCGCCCTAGCGCCGCGCGGCCGAGCAGGCAGGCGGGTACGTCGGACCCGAGCGCCGCCGCACAGTCGACCAACCGCCGATCGTCCGACGCGACGCCATGCACCCGTGCCAGCGCGCGCAGGGTAGCGGCCGCATCCGCCGACCCGCCGCCGATGCCGGATGCGACCGGCAGCCGCTTGACCAGTTCGATCGCCGCGGGCGGCACCGGCTTCACCCGCTCGGCGAATAGCCGCTCGGCACGAGTGACGAGGTTGTCGCCCTCCCCCGACAGGCCCGCCGCGAACGGCCCGGCGATCGTCAGTCCCGGCGGCCCCGCGGGATCGAGCCGGATCGTGTCGCCGTCGACGACGAAGGCGAACAGCGTCTCGAGCTCGTGATAGCCGTCGGGCCGGCGCGCGCGGACGTGCAGCGCCAGGTTCAGCTTGGCGGGGGCAGCTTCCTCGATCATGTCATTCTGCGGTCGGGCCGCGCTCCAGCTTGGCGGCGAGCCGCGTCTTGTCCGCACCCTCGGCATGGACCGATGCGGCGCGCCAGGCATAGCGCGCCTCGTACCGCCGGCCGCTCGCCCAATAGACGTCGCCCAGATGCTCGTTGATCTCGACATCGCCGGGCTGCGCGGCCGCGGCCTGTTCGAGCAGTGGCAGCGCCTTCGCCGTCTGGCCGCGCCGCGCATAGGCGAAGCCGAGCGAGTCGGTGATCGAGGCATCGTCGGGCTTCAGCCGCCTCGCCCTTTCGAGCAGCGCCTGCGCCTCGGGCAGGTCGCGCTCCCGCTCGGCCAGCGCATAGCCCAGATAATTGAGCGCCACCGGCTCATCGGGCGCGAGTTCGACCGCGCGGCGCAGATAGGGCAGCGCCTCCTCGAAACGCCCCGCCTGCTCGATCGCGCCCCCGCGTTGCAGGTTGAGCACCCAGTCACCCGACCCGCCCTCTCGCGTCATCGCCGCGCCATAGGCATCCGCCGCCTCAGCGAAGCGGCCCGCCGCGATCAGCAGATCGCCGAGCGTGCGCGCATCGTCGGCGGTCGCATCTTTCGCCGCCGACCGCTTCGTCGCCAGCGCGATCGCGGCATCGCGCTGGCCCATCCGGTCGAGCGCGGCGATGCGCAGCGTGTCGGCCTCCCGCGCCCAAGGGCTCTTCGGGCGAACCTCCTGGATGAGCGCCAATGCACGCATCCCCGACCCGTCGCGCGACAGCGCATCGGCAAGCAGCAGCCGCGCGCGGTCGTTCGCCGGCTCCAGCATCAGCGCGGTGCGCGTCAGGAGGATGACCAGCGGCGACGGCTCCTCGCCCGACAGGTCGCCGGCCAGCCGCGTGAACAATGTCGCCGCACCGAACGCCGCGCCCGGTTTGGCGCCGCGGCCCAGCGCCGAAAGCTGCGCCTGCGCCGCCGGGTCCTCACCCGCCAACAGCGCCCGCGCGGTCCTCATGTCGCCGCGCCCGGCATAGAGGCGTGCGGCGGCGATGCGGATGTCGAGCCCGCCGCCCTCGGCGAGCAGCGTCTGGAGCGCGGCATTGGCTTCCGCATCGCGCTTCGTCGCAACGAGGATCAGCGCCTTGGCCTCGGCCGAATATCGGCGCTCGACCGCATTGTCGGCATCCTTGCCAAGGTCGGCGAGCGGATCGCCCGCCCCCGTCTCGACCGCGATCCAGGCGCGCAGGACCGGTCCGACGAACGACAGCGGCCCCTGCCCCACCCGCGTTGCGGTGGCGCGCGCGCCGTCCCAGTCGCGCGCCTTGACCTGATCGGCGAACCGCAGCAGCGCGGCGTCGGCCGGCGCGACCTTCGAGACTTCGAGCACCGTCAGCGCCCGGCGGGCAAGCGCGAAGTCGCCGACCGACACGCCCTCTCGGAACGCGCGGATCGCGATCACCTCGTTGCCCGGATCCGCGGCCAGTGCCAGCGCATAGCCACGCGCGGCGACGTCGGACGCGCCCTCGGCATCGGCGGCGCGGGCGCGCACATAGGCGGCCAGGTCGCTGCCCCGCGGCGGGTCCGACGCGAACGCCGGCGCGGCGAGGCTCACGCCGATTGCGAGGATCAGGGCCTTACATGTTCGGATAGTTCGGCCCTCCACCGCCCTCTGGCACCACCCAGTTGATGTTCTGCGTGGGGTCCTTGATGTCGCAGGTTTTGCAGTGGACGCAGTTCTGGGCGTTGATGACGAACTTCGGATCGCCCGTCTCCTCGCCCACCACTTCATAGACGCCGGCCGGACAGTAACGCTGCGCCGGCTCGTCGTACAAGGGCAGGTTGTGCGCGACCGGCACGGCGGGGTCCTTGAGCGTCAGATGGACCGGCTGATCCTCCTCGTGATTGGTGTTCGAGATGAACACCGAGGAGAGGCGGTCGAAGGTCAGCACGCCGTCGGGCTTGGGATAATCGATCGGCGGCAGCTCGTTCTTCTTCCACAGACTCTCGTGGTCGGGCTTGTGGTGCAGCGTGAAGGGCATCTTCACCCCCCAATGCTCCAGCCACATGTTGACGCCCGACAGGCCCGACCCGACCAGGTCGCCATATTTCTTGACCAGCGGCACGACGTTGCGGACGCGGAACAGCTCGTCGCGGACCCAGCTTTTCTCGTAGGCGGCGGTGTAAGCGGTGAGCTCGTCGGCGCGGCGATCGGCCTGCACCGCCTCGAACGCGGCCTCGGCGGCCATCATGCCCGACTTCATCGCAGTATGCGTGCCCTTGATCCGCGGCACGTTGAGGAAGCCCGCCGAACAACCGATCAGCGCGCCGCCGGGGAAGGTCAGCTTCGGCACCGACTGGTACCCGCCATCGTTGATCGCACGCGCGCCATAGGAGACTCGCTTGCCACCCTTCAGCAGCGCGGCGATCTCCGGATGCGTCTTCCAGCGCTGCATCTCCTGGAACGGCGAGAGATACGGATTGCGATAGTTGAGCCAGGTGACGTAGCCGAGCGCGACCTGTCCGTTCGCCTGATGATAGATGAACCCGCCGCCGTTCGAGCCGGTGGTTTCGGACAGCGGCCAACCCTGCGTATGGATAACGCGGCCGGGCACGTGCTTGGCCGGGTCGATGTCCCACAATTCCTTGACGCCGAGGCCATAGACCTGCGGGTCGCAGTTCGCGCGCAGGTCGAACAGCCGCATCAGCTCCTTCGACAGATGCCCGCGCACCCCCTCGGCAAAGAGGGTGTAGCGCGCGTGGAGCTCCAGCCCCGGCTGCCAGTCGGGCTTGCGCGTACCGTCGCGTGCAATGCCCATGTCGCCGGTCGCGACGCCCTTGACCGAGCCGTCGTCGTTGAAGAGGATTTCGGCCGCGGCGAAGCCGGGGAAGATCTCCACCCCCAGCCCCTCGGCCTGCTCGGCCAACCAGCGCGTCAAATTGCCGAGCGAGCCGGTATAGCACCCCTTGTTGTGCATGAACGGCGGCAAAGCGAATTCGGGCAGGTCGCGCTTGGCGGTCTTCGACAGCACCCAGTGGTGGTTTTCGGTCACCGGCGTCTCGGCCAGCGGGCAGCCCATGGTGCGCCAGTCGGGCAGCAGTTCGTCGAGCGAGCGCGGGTCGATGACCGCGCCCGACAGGATATGCGCGCCGACTTCCGAACCCTTTTCCAGCACGCAGACCGCGAGTTCCGACCCGGCATCGTTGGCGAGCTGTTTGAGGCGAATGGCCGCCGACAGGCCCGCCGGCCCGGCGCCGACGATCACCACGTCATAGGGCATCGATTCGCGTTCGCTCATTCACTCTCTCCGTCGCCGGCTCGTTTCCCACCCGTATCGTCGCAAGCGCGAGCGGTTTGGCCGCAGTTGCGCTGCACGATGATTGACGCGGGCGTCAAGTTGATAGCTGGGTAGATGGCGATGGGGGCCGATCAATACCACCGATGGGATGAGCTGGCGGCAAGTGCGCTCGAATGGTGGGCCGATGCCGGCGTCGACGTGCTGGTCGAGGA
>CAJYLT010000062.1 GCA_913775795.1 uncultured Sphingomonas sp.
TGAAGCGCGCGACGTCGACCTTCTTGCCGCGGAACTCCTTGGCTTCGATCTGCGCGCGGTGGGCGTCGTCGCGGGCGTAGAGCGACTTGGCGCCGGCGGTCAGGCGGTAGAGCGGGGGTTGCGCGAGATAGAGGTGCCCGCGGCGGACCAGTTCGGGCATTTCCTGGAAGAAGAAGGTCATCAGGAGCGTGGCGATATGCGCGCCGTCGACATCGGCGTCTGTCATGATGACCACCCGTTCGTAGCGGAGGTTGTCGGGCAGACAGTCCTTGCGCGTCCCGCAGCCCAGCGCCTGGATCAGGTCGGCGATCTCCTGATTGGCGAGGATCTTGGCGCTGGTGGCGCTCGCCACGTTCAGGATCTTGCCGCGGATCGGCAGGATCGCCTGCGTCTTGCGGTCGCGCGCCTGCTTGGCCGAACCGCCCGCGGAGTCGCCCTCGACGATGAACAGCTCGGTTCCCTCGGGGCTGTCGGCGGCGCAGTCGGTCAGCTTGCCGGGCAGGCGCAGCTTGCGCGACGAGGTCGCGGTCTTGCGCTTCACTTCCCGCTCAGCCTTGCGCTTCAGCCGCTCGTCCATCCGCTCGAGGACATAGCCGAGCAGCGCCTTGCCCCGGTCCATCCGGTCGGAGAGGTAATGGTCGAAATGGTCGCGCACCGCCTTCTCGACGAGGCTGGCAGCCTCCGGGCTAGTGAGGCGATCCTTGGTCTGGCTCTGGAACTGCGGCTCGCGGATGAAGACCGACAGCATGAGCTCGGACCCGACCATGACGTCGTCGGGGGTCAGGTCCTTCGCCTTCTTCTGTCCCACCAGATCGCCGAACGCGCGCAGCCCGCGGACGAGGGCCTGGCGCAGCCCCTGCTCGTGCGTGCCGCCATCGGGCGTGGGAATGGTGTTGCAGTACCAGCTATACGACCCGTCGCTCCACAGCGGCCAGGCGACTGCCCACTCGACCTTACCCGCGCCGTCGGCGAAATCCTGTGTCCCCGAAAAGAAGTCGGCGGTCGCGCATTCGCGGCTGCCCACCTGTTCCTTGAGGTGATCGGCAAGTCCGCCGGGGAACTGGAACACCGCTTCGGCCGGCACATCCTCGCTGGCGAGGCTCGGGGCGCATTTCCAGCGGATCTCGACGCCCGCGAACAGATACGCCTTCGACCGCGCGAGCTTGTAGAGGCGCGCGGGCTTGAAGTGCATTTCCGGCCCGAAGATCTCCGGATCGGGGGTGAAGCTGACCGAGGTGCCGCGCCGGTTGGGCGTGGTGCCCAGATGCTCCAGCGGCCCCAGCGTCTGCCCCTGGCTGAACCGCTGGCGATAGAGCTGGCGGTCGCGCGCCACCTCGATCACCGTGTCGATCGACAGTGCGTTGACGACGCTGACGCCGACGCCGTGGAGACCGCCCGAGGTCGCATAGGCCTTGCCCGAAAACTTTCCGCCGGAATGCAGCATCGACAGGATGACTTCCAGCGCCGATTTGTCGGGAAAGCGCGGGTGCGGATCGACGGGCATGCCGCGGCCATTGTCGACGATGGTCAGGCGGTTGCCCTCGGCCAGCGTGATCTCGATCCGGGTGGCGTGCCCCGCCACCGCCTCGTCCATCGCATTGTCGAGCACTTCGGCCGCGAGATGGTGGAGCGCACGCTCGTCGGTGCCGCCGATATACATGCCCGGCCGCCGCCGGACGGGTTCCAGCCCCTCCAGCACCTCGATCGAGGCGGCGTTGTATTCGGTCGGCTGGGGCGCGGCGCTCGCGAACAGGTCTTCGGACATGCGCGATCTATAGCGCGAGGGGGCGACGGAACAAAGCGGAGCCACATGCCCCGAGGTGTTGCATCGGGGCAACAGACCCGAATCTTAATTTTGCCGCAATGCAGCTAACCCGGATCAAGGGCGTTGGGCGGGCCGTAGTTGAATCCAAAAGCGTAATAAGGAGCATGTTTCGTATGCGTCAGCGTACTCTCACCAGCGCCCTCATCGGTGCCACCGCCCTTCTCGCCGCGGCGCCCGCGCTTGCGCAGACCGCCGATGGCGAAAAGCGCTTCGACGGCGTCTATGTCGGCGGTTCGGCCGGCATCAGCGTCCAGGGCAACGACGTCGGCGAGGGTCTGACCTTCGACCGCAACCTCGATGGCCGCTTCGGCGATACGATCACCACGGCGGCGGGCGCCAACGCCTTCTCGCCCGGTTTCTGCAACGGCGGTGCGCGCGGCGCGACCCCGGCGGGTGGTTGCTTCAACGACAAGGACCGTCTCGAGTATTTCGCTCGCGTTGGCGCCGACAAGCAGTTCGGCGACGTCGTCGTCGGCCTGGTCGGCGAGTTCGGCAAGAGCGAGGCCAAGGACTATGTGACCGGCTACAGCACGACGCCGGCCTTCTACCAGTTTGGCCGCAGCTTCGACTGGAACTCGAGCATCCGTGCGCGTGCCGGCTATGCCGCGGGCGGCAAGACGCTGTTCTACGCAGCGGGCGGTCCGGCCTACGCGCGCATCAACACGAGCTTCACGACGTCGAACGCCGCGAACTCGTTCACCGTGCGCAACCAGAAGTACAATAGCTGGGGCTTCACGGCCGGCGGCGGTGTCGAGCAGTCGATCACCAAGAACTTCTCGGTCGGCCTCGAGTACATGTACAACCAGTATCAGGACGACTTCGCGTCGGTCCGCGTCGGTCAGGGTACCGCGCCGGCGACCAACCCGTTCCTGCTGGGCGGCGCGGGCGGCACCGACATCCAGCGCGATGACGAGCGTTTCCGCTTCCATTCGATCCGCGCGACGGCGGCGATCCGCTTCTAAGATCGCACGGATCCAGTAACTCAGTAGCGTTGCGTACCATCCCGCCGCCCCCTCTCGGGCGGCGGGATTTTCTTATTCGATCAGCACCGGCTGGCCGCACCGGATGCCCGTGACCCACAGGTCGGCTTCCCCGACGCCGACGCCCAGAACCCCCGTCACCGACATCAGCACCGGGTCGAGCACCGGGGCGATCAGCGACAACTGCCCGCCGACCCCGCGCACGATCGGATCGAGCGGCAGCGGCAGGAAGCCGAGCAGCCGTGCTCTCAGGTCGACCTTTTGCATCAGGCTGGTGGCGATGCCGCCGACCGGGGTCGAGCTGCGGATCGTCTGCACGCTCGCCGCGTCGATCGCGGCGGTATCGAACCGGCGCGTCTGGAAGCTTTCGTTAGCGCCGAGGTCGATCGCCGCGCGCCCCTCCACCCGCACCAGCAGCGTCTCCAGCAGCCGCGCATCGGCCAGCGCGACCGGCGTCTTGAAATCGGGCAGCGCCGCCGGATCGGCCCTTGCGATCGCCACCTGTCCCGGCGCCGGCCGCCCGGCCAGCGTGACTGCATGCGGCCGGCATTCGATCGCCTCCAGCCGCGCCTCCGCACTTGCCAGCTCGACGAACAGCGGCAGCTCGACCGAGGCGAGGCTGAGGCCCGGCAGCGGCTGGGCGGCGAGCTGCGTTTCGAGATAGATCCGCGTCTGCGCGGTGCGGATGACCGGCGACCGGTCGCGCGTCACCGCGATCCACGGCGCCCGGTTGGGCCGCTCGCCGATCGCCACCCACAGCCGGGTGCGCGCGATACCGGGCACCTGCGCGCCGAGGTCGATCGCCACCTGCCGCCCGCTGGCGCTCCCCTGAATGACGTTGCTGGCAAGATCGAGTGTATCGACGCGCAGCAGTCCCGCCCCCCCGTCCCCCTGTCGCCCGAGTTCGCCGAGGTCGATGAGGTCGGCGAGCCGGATCGTTCCCTTGGCCGCACTGGCGAGATTGCCGAGCGCGGCGCGCGCCACCGGATCGACCACCTGCCGCGACAGGCTGCCGAGGATCGTCGAGGCGGGCAGCTCGGCCTTCAGCAGGTCGTCGAATCGCGCCACCTCGATCTTCGCATCGGCGCCCAGCACCTTGAGCCACGGCACCAGATCGACCTTTGCGGCGGCCAGCGCGTTGTAATCCATCACCGACAGCGCGACCTTGCCGCCGGTCAGCCCCGACAGCAGCGCGTTGGCGACCCCGCCGTCGAGGCTGGCAAGCCGGGAGCCGACCGCGAAACTCGCCAGGTCCAGACGGCGCGCCGTCGCCCGCCGCTCGACCGCGATGCTGGTCGTGCCGAAGATCGCGGCGAACACCGTCGGCACCTCGCTGCGCACTGTCACGCGCACCGCATCGGGATCGGCCGCGCCCGCAACGAAGCGCGCATCGGGCGCCGCCTCCGCCCGGTATCGCCCGGTCGTCGTCGCCGTCGTCAGCGGGTAGCGGCCGGGGCTGGCCGCGACCATCACGGCGGCAAGCGCCGCCGCCTGTCCCGTATCGCGCGCGGCGGCGAGCGCCGCGGCGTCGGCGACGCCCTGAATGCGGCGGCGCTCCAGCTCGACCATGCCGAGGTCGACCGCCATCGCGGCGGCACCGAACAGCATCGGCAGCGCGCCCGCGACCAGCACCGCGGTCGCACCCCGCCGCTCGCGCAGCAGCCGCTTCATTAGAAGTCCGCCACTTCGGCGACGGCGCGTCGCTCGATCACCGGATCGGGCATCGGCACCAGGCCCGCCCGGAGCAGTGCCAGGGCGCGCGTGTCGACCGACAGCGTGACGGTGACGCGGCCGTCCGCCTCGGCCACGGTGCTCGACACCTCGCCGGGCTTGGCGACGGCGGCGTTCGTCAGCCCCTGTGCCACGCTGGCACGGGCCAGCGTCGTCCGCTCCGCCTGTGTCTGACCTACGATTGCGGCGCGCGCGGCGTCGTTGGCCAGTTGCTGTAGCGTGTGCGCGGTGAGGAAATACTGGCCGTAGCCAAGCATTCCCATGAGCAGCGCGATCAGGATCGGCGACAACAGGGCGAACTCGATCAGCGCGTTACCGCGCCGGTCGGACGAAAGAGAATGGAGTCGCGCCATACCGGGCAGGATAGCGCGCACAGGCTTACCCTGGCGGGCGTCGGTCGATCCGTTTCAATCGGATTTTGCGTGACTTAGCTGACCGACAAAACAGCCGGATCAGCGACGATCCGTGCAATTCGCGCAGTCGTCATGCCGTTTCGGCGGGATCGTCCTGCCCCAGCATCGGCGAGGCGTTTACGACCTGCCTCTCGCGGCCGACGAACCGGATCGGCAGGGCGACGCCCGGCACGCTGCCGCCGCCCTCACGCCGCGCCTCGACCCGCATCCCGCGATGGACGATCTGCGGATCGGCGAATGCCTGTCCCACATCGTTGATCGGGCCCGCCGGCACGCCCGCCGCCTCCAGCGCGGCGAGCAGCGCGTCGCGTTTCCACAGCCGCGTCGCCCCCGCCACCAGCGGGTCGAGGATCGAGCGCTGCGCAACCCGCAACGCATTGGTCGCAAAGGTCTCGTCGCAATGCAGGTTCAGCACCTCGCACGCCCGTTCGAATTGGCGATCATTTCCCACCGCGAGGATGATCCACCCGTCCGCAGTCGGATAGGCGGCATAGGGCGCGATGTTGGGATGCGCATTACCGAGCCGCACGGGTGCGGTGCCCGAAACCAGATAGTTCATCGCCTGATTGGCGAGCGTGCCCACCATCACGTCGAACAGCGACATGTCGACATGCGCACCTCGCCCCGTCCGCGCCCGCTCGGCCAGCGCCGCCTGAATGCCGATCACGGCATAGAGGCCCGTCAGGATATCGGCATAGGCGACGCCGATCTTCTGCGGCGCGCCATCGGGCTCGCCGGTCAGGCTCATGATCCCGCCCATGCCCTGGATGATGAAGTCGTAGCCGGCGCGATGGGCATACGGCCCGTCCTGTCCGAACCCGGTGATCGAGCAATAGACGAGGCCGGGATAGTCAGCGGACAGCGTGGCGTAATCGAGCCCGTATTTGGCGAGGCCGCCGACCTTGAAGTTCTCGATCACAACATCGGCGTCGGCGATCAGCGCGCGGACGTCGGCGCGGCCCTTATCGGTCGCAAAGTCGGCGACGACCGACCGCTTGCCGCGATTGGCGGCGTGGAAATAGGCCGCATCCCGGCTGCCGTCGGGATTGTCGATAAAGGGCGGCCCCCAGCGACGCGTGTCGTCGCCCTCGGGGCTCTCGACCTTCACCACCTCCGCCCCCAGGTCGGCGAGCACCTGTCCCGCCCAGGGACCGGCGAGGATGCGCGCCAGTTCGACGACGCGCACCCCGGCAAGCGGACCCGCCATCAGAAAGCGGCGTGGCCGGTGATCGCGCGGCCCAGAATCAGCGCATGGACGTCGTGCGTCCCCTCATAGGTGTTCACCGTCTCGAGGTTCACCATGTGGCGGATCACGTGATACTCGCCCGAAATCCCGTTGCCGCCGTGCATGTCGCGGCTGACCCGCGCGATATCGAGCGCCTTGCCGCAATTGTTGCGCTTGACGAGGCTGATCATCTCCGGCGCGAACCGGCCCTCGTCCATCAGCCGGCCCACTTGCAGACTGGCCTGAAGGCCGAGCGCGATCTCGGTCGCCATGTCGGCCAGCTTCTTCTGATAGAGCTGCGTCGCCGCCAGCGGCCGGCCGAACTGCTGCCGGTCGAGGCCGTACTGGCGCGCCGCGTGATAGCAGAACTCCGCCGCGCCCATCACGCCCCATGAAATGCCATAGCGCGCGCGGTTGAGGCAGCCGAACGGCCCCTTGAGCCCCTCGACACCGGGCAGCAGGCCGTCCTCGGGCACGAACACCTCGTCCATCTGGATCATGCCAGTGATCGAGGCGCGGAGCGAAATCTTGCCCTCGATCTTGGGTGCGGTGAGGCCCGTCATGCCCTTTTCGAGGATGAAGCCGCGGATCTTGCCGTCATGCGCGTCGGACTTGGCCCAGACGACGAACACGTCGGCGATCGGGCTGTTCGAGATCCAGGTCTTGGCGCCCGAGATCACATAGCCGCCGTCTACCTTCTTCGCCCGCGTGCGCATGCCGCCCGGGTCGGAGCCGGCATCGGGCTCGGTCAGGCCGAAACAGCCGATCAGCTCACCGCGGGCGAGGCCGGGCAGATACTTGGCGCGCTGCTCGTCCGAGCCATAGGCATGGATCGGATACATGACGAGGCTCGACTGCACGCTCATCATCGAGCGATAGCCCGAATCCACGCGCTCCACCTCGCGCGCGACGAGGCCATAGGCGACATAGCCCGCGCCCGCGCCGCCGAACTGTTCGGGAATCGTGACGCCGAGCAGCCCCTGCTCGCCCATCTCGCGGAAGATTGCGGGATCGGTATGCTCGCGCTCGAACGCATCGGCGACGCGCGGCTGCAGCCGGTCCTGCGCAAAGGCGTGGGCGGCGTCGCGGATCATCCGCTCGTCATCGGTCAGTTCGGCATCGAGCCGAAGCGCATCGGCGTAATCGAAGCGCGTCATTGCAGTCATGGCATCCTCCTGGGGTCGCCATTTCGGCCAAAAGCGTGCGGCGGTCAAATATGCCAGCGGTTGCCAACCGCCCCTCTGCGCGACTAAGGGGCGCGCATTCGCAAGGACCCGGTGAAACTCCGGGTGGCTATTCCGGCCGCCGATCCGCCGGACAACACAACGCACCGATATCATCGAAGCGCGCTCGCCGCGCCCGTGCCCTGTTGTGGAAAATCAATGAACCTCGACCTTTCCGCCTATCGCCGCCAGTGGTTCACCACCGGCGGCGCCGCCCGCCGCGACGTGCTCGCCGGCATCGTCGTCGCGCTTGCGCTGATCCCGGAGGCAATCGGCTTCTCGATCATCGCGGGCGTCGATCCGCGTGTCGGCCTCTATGCCTCGGTCGCGATCGCGATCGTCGTCTCGCTGATCGGCGGGCGGCCGGGAATGATCTCCGCCGCCACCGCCGCAGTCGCCGTGCTGGTCGTGCCGCTGGTGCGCGATCACGGCGTCGAATATCTGTTCGCCGCGACGATCCTGATGGGCCTGATCCAGATCGCCGCGGGGCTCGCGCGGCTCGACCTCGTCATGCAGTTCGTGTCGCGATCGGTCATCACCGGCTTCGTCAACGCGCTCGCGATCCTGATCTTCATGGCGCAGTTGCCGCAGCTGACCGGCGTCACGTGGCACACCTATGCGATGGTCGCGGGGGGCCTTGCGATCATCTATCTGCTGCCGCGGCTGACGACCGCGGTCCCCTCGCCGCTCGTCGCGATCCTCGTCCTCAGCGCGGTCAGCATGGCGCTCGGCCTGCCGGTCAACACCGTCAGCGACATGGGCAAGCTCCCCGACGGCCTGCCGAGCTTCGCGTGGCCGAGCGTGCCGCTCACCCTCGAGACGCTGCGGATCATCCTCCCCTATTCGCTGACGATGGCGGCGGTGGGCCTGCTCGAATCGCTGCTGACCGCACAGATCGTCGACGACATGACCGACACCGACAGCGACAAGCGCGTCGAATGCGCGGGGCAAGGCGGCGCGAACATCGTCGCCGCGCTGATGGGCGGCATGGGCGGCTGCGCGATGATCGGCCAGTCGGTCATCAACGTCACCTCCGGCGGGCGCGGGCGGCTGTCGACCTTCGTCGCGGGGGCGTTCCTCCTCGTGCTGCTCGCCGCGCTCGGGCCCTATGTCGGGCGGGTGCCGATGCCCGCGCTGGTGGCGGTGATGGTGATGGTGTCGATCGGCACGTTCAGCTGGAACTCGATCCCCAATCTGCGCCGCCATCCACCGACCTCGTCGATCGTCATGCTGACGACCGTCGTCGTGGTGGTCGCGACGCACGACCTGTCGCTGGGCGTCGCAGCGGGCGTGCTGCTGTCGGGCATCTTCTTCGCCGCCAAGGTGCAGCGGATGTTCGCGGTCGAACGGCGCGAGGAAGGCGGCCGCATCACCTACGCCGTGTCGGGCGAGATCTTCTTCGCCTCGGTCGACCGCTTCACGCGCGCATTCCGGGCCGAGGGTGCCGGTGACGTGACGATCGACGTGTCCGCCGCGCACTTCTGGGACATCTCAGGGGTGGGCGCGCTCGACAAGATCGTCGCGCGCCTGCGCCAGGGCGGCGCGTCGGTCGAGGTCGTCGGTTACAACCGCGCCAGCGCCGACCTCGTCGACCGCTTCGCCCTGCACGACAAGACGGGCTTCGAGCTCGGCGCCGTCCCGCACTGAGCGGCGTCAGTCGAGCGCCTTCACGATCTCCTCGACCATCTTCTTGGCGTCGGCGAGCAGCATCATCGTGTTGTCCATGTAAAAAACGTCATTGTCGACGCCGGCATAGCCGACGCCGCCCATCGACCGCTTCACGAACAGAACGGTCTTGGCCTTTTCGACGTCGAGGACGGGCATGCCGTAGATCGGCGAGGACTTGTCGGTCTTCGCTGCCGGGTTGGTCACGTCGTTGGCGCCGATGACGAAGGCGACGTCGGTCTGCGCGAACTCCGAGTTGATGTCCTCCAGCTCGAACACCTCGTCATAGGGGACGTTCGCCTCGGCGAGCAGCACGTTCATATGCCCCGGCATCCGCCCCGCGACGGGGTGGATCGCGAACTTCACGCGAACGCCGTGCTCCTTCAATTTGTCGGTCATCTCGCGCAGCACGTGCTGCGCCTGCGCGACCGCCATGCCGTAGCCGGGGACGATGATGACCTGCTCGGCCTGCTGCATCAGGAAGGCGGCGTCGTCGGCGCTGCCGCGCTTCCACGGCCGTTGCTCCTTCGCCTCCCCGCCGGAGCCTCCGCCGGCCTCCGCGCCGAAGCCGCCGGCGATGACGCTGAGGAAGCTGCGGTTCATCGCGCGGCACATGATGTAGCTGAGGATCGCGCCGGACGAGCCCACCAGCGCGCCGGTGATAATCATCGCGGTGTTGTGCAGCGTGAAGCCCATGGCCGCCGCCGCCCAGCCCGAATAGCTGTTGAGCATCGACACCACGACCGGCATGTCCGCCCCGCCGATCGGCACGATCAGCAGGAAGCCGATGACGAAGCTGAGCACCAGCAGGGTCCAGAACGGCCACGCGTCCTGCGAATGCGCGAACTGCGCGACCAGCAGCAGGATCGTCGCCAGCACCGCCAGGTTGATGGCGTGGCGTCCGGGCAGCAGGATTGGCTTGCCCGACATGTTGCCGTTGAGCTTCAAGAACGCGATCACCGAGCCCGAAAAGGTGATCGCACCGATCGCGGCGCCCAGCCCCATCTCGACCTTGCTCACCGGATTGATGACCGCGAACGGGTCGCCGATCATCGGGATCACCATCTGCGCGATCCCGAACGCCATCGGGTTGAGATAGGCCGCGACCGCGACGAGCACGGCGGCGAGCCCGACGAGGCTGTGGAAGGCGGCGACGAGCTGCGGCATCGCGGTCATCGCGATCCGCCGGGCGATGGTGATGCCGATCACCGCGCCGACGCCGATCGCCGCGAGAATCTCGAGGACGGCGATCAGGTCGATCCGCTCGAATAGCGGCCCTGTCGCCGCGACCGTTCCTTGCGGCCCCTCCAGCACGAGGCCCACCGCCTGCAGCGGAACATGCGTCACCAGCGTCGTCACGACGGCGATCGCCATGCCGATCATGCCGAAGCGGTTGCCCTGCTGGCTGGTCGCCGGCGACGACAGCCCGCGCAGCGCCAGGATGAAGCACACCCCCGCCACCAGATAGGCGAGCGCCGCGAACGAATTGCCGGCGGTTACGTGCTCCATCCCCAACCCCTTTGTTCCACTCACGTCATCCCGGCGAAAGCCGGGATCGCTCGCCTCAACCCGCGCGCCTGCTGCACGCGACCCCAGCCTGCGCTGGGGTGACGGCTATTTCGCCGCCGGCCGCTCCTTCTTCTTGTACATCGCCAGCATACGCTGCGTGACTGCGAACCCGCCGAAGATGTTGATGCTCGCCAACACCACGGCGGCAAGCCCCAGCCACTTCGACACCGCGAACCCCGCCGCCGCGCTGGCGACCAGCGCCCCGACGATGATGACCGACGAGATCGCGTTCGTGACCGCCATCAGCGGCGTGTGCAGCGCCGGCGTCACCGACCAGACGACGTAATAGCCGACGAAGCACGCCATGACGAAGATCGACAGGATCGAAACGAAGTCCATTGGGCTACCTTTCATCCTCCCCAGAATGGGGGGGGGGACCATGCGCAGCATGGTGGAGGGGGCTGGCCGCGGACGCAACGATCATTCGAACCGCGGCGTCTACATCGGCCATCACGTCCCGCGCCGGCAAGCGGCACAGGCGATAGCCGTTGCTGGACAGAAACCGATCGCGCTCGCGATCGAGCGTGGGCTGCGCACCACGGTCGTGCGGTTCGCCATCGACCTCGACGCAAAGCCTGGCTGACGTCGCATACAAATCTACGATGTAAGGTCCGACTGGATGCTGCCTGCGAAAGCGCATCCCGGTTCGAGCCCCTCGAAGCGACTGCCACAACACCACTTCCGGATAACTCATTTCGCGTCGCAGCTTGCGCGCGGTCGCCACTTCCGGGCGCAACGATCGAGGCACGCCCCCTCCACCGCGCTGCGCGCGGTCCCCCTCCCCGTGCCGGGGAGGATTTGGGGTCACCGCCCGCCGCCCAGGATCGCGCGTGCCAGCACCTGCTGCACGCCGACGATATTGGCGCTCGCCGCCACCTTGACCTCGAGCGGCTCGTCGCTGCCGGAGACCCAGATAGTGAGGTCGGCGTCCATGTCGAACGTCCCCGCCCGCTCGATCGCCCAGCGGGTGATCGACTTGTAGGGGATGCTCTCGATCTCGACCTTGCGCCCGGTCAGCCCCTGCACGTTGACGGTGCACAGGCGATAATTTGTCAGGAAGACGAGGTCGCGCATCGTCTTGAACGCGATAGCCACGCGCTCGCCCTCGATCAGCACCGGCGCATAGTCGCGCGCGACCGTCTCGGCATTCGTCTCGGTCGCGTTGAACAGGCCCATCAGGCGGCGCCGGTCAGCCGCGGGTTCACCACCTGCCCGTCCTTGGTCAGCCGGATCGCGTCGCCGATCTCGGCATCCAGCACCGGGCGGCCGGCCGCCTTGTCCCAGAAGGCGGAGAGGAAGTTGAACAGGTTGCGCGCAAACAGCGCCGAGGCGTCCGCCGCCAGGCGCGACGGCACGTTACGGTGACCGACGATCTTGACGCCGTGGCGCACCACGACCTCGCCCGCGACCGCGCCCTCGACATTGCCGCCCTGTTCGACGGCCAGGTCGACGATGACGCTGCCCGGCCGCATCGAGGCGACCTGCGCATCGCTGACCAGCCGCGGCGCGGGGCGGCCGGGGATCAGCGCGGTCGTGATGACGATGTCCTGCTTGGCGATATGCGACGAGACGAGCTCGGCCTGCGCGGCCTTGTACTCGTCGCTCATCTCGGTGGCATAGCCGCCGGTGCCCTCGCCCTCGATGCCCTTCACCGCCTCGACGAAGATCGGCTTGGCGCCGAGCGACAGGATCTGTTCCTTGGTCGCGGCGCGCACGTCGGTGGCGGACACCTGCGCGCCCAGCCGGCGGGCGGTGGCGATCGCCTGTAGCCCCGCGACGCCGACGCCCATCACGAACACGCGCGCGGCGCTGACCGTGCCCGCCGCGGTCATCATCATCGGGAACGCGCGGCCATATTCGGCGGCGGCGTCGAGCACCGCCTTGTAGCCCGACAGGTTCGATTGCGAGGAGAGGATGTCCATCGACTGCGCGCGGGTGATGCGCGGCATGAACTCCATCGCCAGCGCCTCCACCCCCGCGGCCGCATAGGCGTCGACGCGCGCGCGTTCACCGAACGGATTGAGGCCCGCCGCGACCCAGGCACCGCGCGGCAAGCCCTCCGGCTCCGGCCCCTGCACGCCGAGCACGATCTCCGCGCCCGACAGCGTCGCGGCGCGGTCGCCGATGCTGGCGCCTGCGTCGGCAAAGGCGGCGTCGGCGATCGAGGCACCCTCGCCCGCCCCGGCCTCGACCGCGACGGTCGCGCCGAGCGCGATGAACTTCTTCACCGTCTCCGGCGTCGCCGCCACGCGGGCTTCACCGGGGGCAGTTTCGCGGAGGACGGCGACCTTCATGGGATCAGCTGGCGATCAGGCCGACGACGACGGCGGCGGCGATCGCGACGACGATCGATCCCACCTTCACCATGCCGATAAAGCTCGAATAGGTATCCTCGCGCAGCGGCGTCTGGGTTTGGTCGGCCATATAGTCCCCGTTTGAATAACGTCTTGGCCCCATCCTTAGCCAGCGGTCGCCGCTCTCGGCAAGGGCCGGAACCATCGATGCGCTTAAGCCGGGCTTTACGCTTCTTCGCTATCCACCCTGTCTGAAAGCGGGACGACGGGGACAAAGATTTCGCGATGACACGAAACGGACAGCGCCTGCTCATGCTGATCGACGAGGAGCCGGCCCAGCGCCGCCTCATCGCCGCGATCGCCTCGCGCCGGGGATGGCGCACGATCTTTGCCGGCGACCATGAAACCGCGCTGGCGATGCTGGGTACGCAGGACGGCATGAGCCTCGACGCCATCGTGCTCGACCATTGGGCGCCCGATTGCGACGCGAGCAGCCTGATCGCGGAATTGCGCCGCAATCGCCCGGCGCTGCCCATCCTGATGCTGACCGCCAACGGGTCGGTCGCGAGCGCGGTCGACGCGATGCGCGCCGGCGCGACCGATTTCCTTACCAAGCCGCTGGCGGCCGAGCGCCTCCTCTCCGCGCTCGAGGCGGCGGTCGCGGGCAAGGCGGCGGGCGAATTGCGTCCGCTCACCGAAAAACTGTCGATGCCGCTCGCCTTCGACGAGATCGTCGGCTCCGCGCCGCAGTTCCGCGCCGCGCTCGCCATCGCGGCAAAGGCGGCGCGCGCGCGCATCCCCGTGCTGATCGAGGGCGAGAGCGGCGTCGGCAAGGAAGTGGTGGCGGAGGCGATCCACGCCGCGTCCCCCCGCGCGAAAAAGCCATTGGTCCGCGTCAATTGCGGCGCGATCCCCGGCAACCTCGTCGAATCGGAGCTGTTCGGGCATGAGAAGGGCGCCTTCACCGGCGCGTTCGAGCGAAAGATCGGCCGCTTTCAGGAAGCGGACGGCGGCACGCTGTTCCTCGACGAGATCGGCGAGATGCCGCTCGAGGCGCAGGTCAAGCTCCTGCGCGTCCTCCAGTCGGGCGAACTCCAGCCGCTCGGCGCTCGTCACGCACGCGAAGTCGACGTGCGCGTCGTCGCCGCTACCAACAAGACGCTGACCGAAGAGGTCGAGGCCGGCCGCTTCCGCGAGGACCTCTACTACCGACTCAACGTCGTCCAGGTGACGATCCCGCCTTTGCGCGATCGACCCGGCGACGTCGCGCCACTTGCGCGCCACCTGCTTGCGCGGATCGCCGAGCAGCCGGGGCTGCGCCCGCTCGGCATCACCGACGACGCGCTGGCCTTGCTCGGCAGCTACGATTGGCCGGGCAATGTCCGCCAGCTTCAAAACGCGCTGTTCCGCGCCGCGGTGCTGTGCGACGGCGACGCGCTGACCCGCGGCGATTTTCCGCAGATCGCGCACATGGCGGCCAATGGCGGCGCGTCGGCAGTCCAGGGGCCGGCCCCCTCGGGCGGGGTCACGCTGTTCCGCCCTGACGGCAATCTGCGCGCACTGGAAGAGATCGAGGCCGACGTCATCCGCCTTGCCATCGGCCATTATCGCGGCCGGATGACGGAGGTGGCGCGCCGGCTCGGCATCGGCCGCTCGACGCTCTATCGAAAGCTCGGCGAGCTCGGCATCGACCAGTCGGCGGCCTGAGGGCTTTTCGAGGGCCGCCAATCCTTGCTAGCGCTGGCAGATGAGCCAGCCGCCCACCATCCACGACGTCGCGGCCCGCGCGGGCGTGTCGATCCGCACCGTGTCGCGCGTCCTCAACCGCTCGACCAAGGTGAACGGCGAGACGCGGGCACGGATCGACGCGGCGATCGCGGCGCTGGGCTTTTCCCCCAGCCTGCGTGCCCGCGCGCTGGCGACGGGGCGGTCGTTCCTGATCGGCCTCGTACATGACGATCCCAACGCCCTCGTCCTCGACGCCGTCCAGCGCGGCATCGTCGCTGCCGCCTCCGCCCGCGGGTACGAAATGGTGGTGCACCCGGCGGGGGGCGATGCTGCGGTGGAGGATATCGCCGCCTTCGCCCGGCGCACGCGCGTCGACGGGCTGATCGTGCTGCCCCCGGTGTGCGAGGCGGCGGGGCTGGCCGACAGCCTGTCGATCCCGACCATCGCCTTCGCCGCCGAGCGCATCGCCGGCTATGCGACGATGCTCGTGTCCGATGAGCGCGCGGCGGCGGGTGAAATGGCGCGGCACCTCCTGGCGCTCGGCCATCGCCGGATCGGCTTCGTCAGCGGACCGCCGGGACTCTTGTCGGCAAGCGAGCGGCGCGCGGGGTTCGCCGAAGCACTCGCCGCGGCCGGCGCGCCGCTCGACCCCGCGCTGGTCGTCGCCGGCGACTATCGGTTCGCGGGCGGCGTGGCGGCGGGCGAGGCGCTGATGTCGCGCCCCGACCGCCCGACCGCGATCTTCGCGTCGAACGACGTGATGGCGGCGGGCGTGCTGAAGGTCGCGGCGCGGATGGGTATCGCGGTGCCCGGCGAGCTGTCCGTCGCCGGGTTCGACGGCAGCGCGCTGGCAACGATGCTGACGCCTGCGCTGACCACCGTCGCCCGACCGCTCGGCGACATGGCCGCGCGCGCCGCCGAACGCCTGATCGACACGATCGAGGGCGATGCGGCGGAGGGCGACCTCGCCGCCACGCTGACCCTCCAGATCGCCGAGTCGACCGGCCCGGTCTAGAGCGGCCGCGCCGCCAGCACCGCCGCGACGAACGGCGCATCGTCCACCAGATCGCCGAACACCTCGCGAAGGCCCAGCACCTCGAGCGCGGGCCTGCCCACCAGCCGCGCCGCCAGCGGATCGGCGACGACCTCGCCGCGCTCGACGAAGCGCAGCCAGGCGGCGATCGGCACTGCCAGCCGGTCGATCGGCCGCCCCGCCGCCCTGGCGGCGCGCACCGCGTCGAGCAGGCGATAGGGCAGCTTCTGCGACCCGTCGGCGGCGATCTGGATCAGCTGGTGCGCGATCGCCGGATTGGCGAAGCGGCCGAGGATCGTCGTGACGTACCCATCCACGTCGAGGCCCGCCGGCGGGGTCAGCGACGGCGCGATATCCTCGCGCATCAGCCGCTCGACGAACGATGCGAGCGCCGGATCGCGCATCGCCTCCGCCACCGTTGCGTGCCCGCGCTCCAGCCCGAGATAAGCGAGCGACGAGTGCGCGCCGTTCAGCAGCCGGAGCTTCGCCAGTTCGTACCCGCGTACGTCGTGCGTCAGCGTCACGCCCGCGGCGGCAAGGTCGGGCCGTTCGCCGGGCGCGAAATCATCCTCGACGACCCATTGCCAGAACCGCTCGCGCTGGATCGGCCACGCATCCTTCAGCCCGGTCGCCGCCGTGACCCGCTCGCGCAGCGCGTCGTCGGTAGCGGGCGTGATCGCATCGACCATCGTCGAGGGAAAGCGTACCTCCCCCGCGATCCAGTCCGCCAGGTCGTCGGCCCGCGTCGCCGCCAACGCCGCCACCGCGCGGCCGAGCTTGGCACCGTTGTCGGCGAGGTTGTCGCAGGAAAGGACGGTCAGGCCGCCCGTCCCCGCCGCCCGCCGCGCGGCAAGGCCCGCGACGATCCAGCCGACCAGCGACTGCGGCGTGCCGGTGCGATCGGCGACGATCGCGGGGTGATCCATGTCAAGGCTGCCGTCGGCGGCGTAGCAATAGCCCTTCTCGGTCACGGTCGCGCTCAAGACGCGCGTGTCGGGTGCGGCGATCGCTTCGAGGATCGCTGCCCCCTCGCCCGCGGTCAGGACGTGGCGAAGCGCCCCGACCATCTCGAACGACGGCGCCGCATCGAGCAGCGCCAGCGTGTAGAGCCCGTCCTGCGGATTGAGCGCGTTCGCCACCGACGCCGAATTGAGGCTAACCCCGACCACGCCCCAGCGCGAATCGTCGGCATTGAGCGTGTCGTACACCGGCACCTGGTGTGCGCGGTGAAACGCCCCCGGCCCGAAATGGACGATGCCGGTACGCAAGGCCGCGCGGTCGTAGCGCGGCCCGTTGGGCAGCGGCAGCGCCGCCTGCGACAGCCGCGTCACGCCGGCTCGCCCAGCTTGTAGGCGCGCCGGACCAGCCCCACCGTCAGTTCTTTGGCCAATTCCGCTGCCTCCCAGTCGACGATCTGCCCTTCCGCCACCAGCCGGGCGAGGAACGCGCAATCGACGCGCCGCGCGACGTCGTGCCGCGCCGGGATCGACAGGAACGCGCGCGTGTCGTCGTTGAACCCGACGGTGTTGTAGAAGCCCGCCGTCTCCGTCGTCATCTCGCGGAAGCGGCGCATCCCCTCGGGACTGTCGTGGAACCACCAGGCCGGCCCCAGGCGCAGGCAGGGATAATGCCCCGCCAGCGGTGCCAGCTCGCGCGCATAGGTCGTCTCGTCGAGCGTGAAGAGGATGATCGTCAGGTCGCGCTCGTTTCCCACCACGTCGAGCATCGGCTTCAGCGCGCCCACGAAATCGGCGCGCATCGGGATGTCGGCGCCCTTGTCGCGCCCGTGGCTGGCGAACAGCGCGGCATTGTGATTGCGGAAGCTGCCGGGGTGAATCTGCATCACCATCCCGTCCTCGACGCTCATCCTTGCCATTTCGGTCAGCATCTGTGCGCGGAACAGCTCGGCATCGCCCACCTCGAACCGGCCGGTGACGATGCGGTCGAACAGCGCCGCGCTCTCCGCCGCCGACAGGTTGGCGGTGCGCGCGCTGGCATGACCATGGTCCGTCGCGGTCGCGCCGAGCGCGCGGAAGTCGGCGCGGCGGCGGCGGTGGGCGGCGAGATAGCCGTCCCACGTCATCACGTCCTCGCCGGTGAGCGCCCCGAACCGTTCGAGCGCGGCGGCGAACCCTTCATGCTCCACGTCGATCACCGCATCGGGGCGATAGGTCGTCGCGACCCGCCCACCCCAGCCCGACGTGCGGATCACCTTGTGGTGATCGAGCGGATCGTCCGCCCCCTCTGTTGTGGCGAGGAACTCGATCCCGAACCGCTCGAACAGCGCGCGCGGGCGATAGCCGGGGGTCGCCAGCGCTTCGTTGATCGTGTCGTAATAATGGTCGGCGCTCGCCGGTTCGAGCGCGACCTCGATCCCCAGCACCTCGGCGAACACATGGTCGAGCCACAGCCGCGACGGCGTGCCGCGGAACAGGTGATAATGCGCGGCGAACGTCCGCCACGCCTCGCGCGGGTCGGTCGCGGGGGCGCCCGCCCGGCTGCGCACGCCCAGCGCATCGAGCGACACGCCCTGCGAATAGAGCATCCGGAAGATGTAGTGATCGGGCGCGAGCAACAGCTCGGTCGCATTGGCGAACGGCGCGTCGGTCGCGAACCAGGCGGGGTCGGTGTGCCCGTGCGGGCTGACGATCGGCAGCCCGCCGATCGCGGCATAGAGCGCGCGGGCAATGTCGCGGGTGCGCGGCTCGGCGGGAAACAGGCGATCGGGGTCGAGCTTCAGGGGACGCATCTTCCTCTCCTCGGCTTTGCGATACCCGCTTGTGCCAGCGCTGGCAACGGACTAGCGATCGGCAGCACCACGGCGTAGGAAAAGGGCATGTCAGGACCGATCGTCTGCTTCGGCGAATTGCTGCTCCGCCTGTCGGCGCCGGGCCGCGAACTGCTGATGCAATCGCCACGGCTCGATATCGTCGTCGGCGGGGCGGAGGCGAACGTCGCGGCCGGCCTCGCCGCGCTCGATCATGCCACGGCGATCGTCAGCACGGTGCCCGACAACGCCTTGGGTCGCGGCGCGGTCGCGGCGATGCGCGCGGCAGGAGTCGACACAAGCCGCGTCGCGACGGGGCGGGGCCGGATGGGCCTGTATTTCCTGTCGCCCGGCGCAGGCGTGCGCGCCGCCGATATCGTCTATGACCGTGCCGGATCGGCGTTCGTCGAGGCGGTCGGGTACGACTGGCCCGCCCTGCTCGACGGCGCCGCGCGCCTGCATCTGTCAGGCATCACCCCCGCGCTCGGCCAGGCCAGCGCCGCGCACGCGCTCGCCGCCGCGCGCGCCGCGCGGGCAGCGGGCGTCCCCGTCTCGTTCGACGGCAATTACCGCGCGCGTCTGTGGGAAAGCTGGGACAGCGACCCGCGCGCAATCCTGACGGAGCTCGTCGCGCAGGCAGACCTGTTCTTCGGCAACCACCGCGACGTGGCGCTGCTGACCGGCCGCGATGCGGGCGAAGGGCGCGCCGCAGCAGAAACCGCGTTCGCCGCGTTCCCCAACCTGACCGCCATCGCCTCGACCGCGCGTACCGTCGTCGACGCCGACCACCACCGCCTGTCCGCGCGACTCGATACGCGCGAGGCGGCGTTCGAGACCGACGAGATCGCCGTAACCGGCATCGTCGACCGGATCGGCGGCGGCGACGCGTTCGCGGCGGGCATCCTCCACGGCCTCCACGCCGGCCTGTCACCGCGGGAAACGGTCGAGGCAGGCCTCGCGCTCGCCGCGCTCAAGCACAGCCTGCCCGGCGACTTCTCCCGCTTCACCCGCGCCGACCTTGCCGCGTTCCAGGCCGGCGCGCGCGACGTGCGGCGATAAACCCGGCCAACGGTCCGGGTTTGCAATGCAGCACGCGTCCTGTATCGGCGGTTTCGGCCTTGAAGGCGGCGTCCCCGACGCTACCTCGGATGGCATCAGCGATTGAGACGGATCATGGCGACCTTCACTCTTCCAAAGAACAGCGTCATCAAGAAGGAAGGGCACGTCCACCGCGCGCCCGAAGGTGCCAAGCGGATTAAACGCTTCAAGATCTATCGCTACGATCCCGATGCCGGCGCCAACCCGCGCTACGACACGTTCGAGATCGACCTCGACGATTGCGGCCCGATGGTGCTCGACGCGCTCATCAAGATGAAGGGTGAGCAGGACCCGTCGCTCACCTTCCGCCGGTCGTGCCGCGAGGGGATCTGCGGCTCGTGCTCGATGAACATCGCGGGCAAGAACGGCCTCGCCTGCACGACGGCGATCGAGGATATCAAGGGCGATATCCGCATCACGCCGCTGCCGCACATGGACGTCATCAAGGATCTCGTCCCCGACTTTACGCACTTCTATGCGCAATACGCCTCGATCAAGCCGTGGCTGCAGACGGTGACGCCGCCGCCCTCGGGCAAGGAGCGGCTGCAGTCGCCGGAGGATCGCGCGAAACTCGACGGCCTCTACGAGTGCATCCTGTGCGCCTGCTGCTCGACCTCGTGCCCCAGCTATTGGTGGAACAGCGACAAGTTCCTCGGCCCGGCGATCCTGCTCCAGGCGTATCGCTGGCTCGCCGACAGCCGCGACGAGATGACGGGCGAGCGCCTCGACGACCTCGAGGATCCGTTCCGCCTCTATCGCTGCCACACGATCATGAACTGCGCGAACGTCTGTCCCAAGGGCCTCAACCCGGCCAAGGAGATCGCCGAGATCAAGAAGATGGAAGTCGAGCGCATCGTCTGATGCCCGACCAAGCCGGGGCGGCCGCGGACGACGCGCCGCCCCCCTTTCGTTTCTTCCCCGATCCCGATCTTCCCGGCTGGCATCGCTGGGAAATGGCCGATCCTACTCGCTACAACACGTTTCTTGCCCCCCTGTCGGTTCGGGTCGAGCGTGAGGGCCGGGCGCGCGTGCGGATGGTGCCGCAGCGCATTCACTCGAACATCCGCGACCACGTCCATGGCGGCGCACTGTTGGGTTTCGCCGATGTGGCGGTGTTCGCTGCTGCCCGAATACTCGGCATCGCCGACGAGGGCTTCGCCTCGACCGTCGATCTGTCCGCGCAATTCATCGACGGTGCCGACGCGGCGCACCCGGTCGAGGCGGAGGTCGAATTGCTCCGCGAAACCGGCCGCCTCTTCTTCGTCCGCGGGCTGATCGTGCAGAATGGCCGCCCGTGCGTCAGCTTCACCGCGACCGCGCGCAAATGACCGATGTCCTTTCCGCCTACCGTGCGCTCGTTGAGCGCGGCGAACTGAAACCCGACGCGGACCAGGAGGCCGCCGCCGCCCGCCTCGACACCCTTGCCGGCGAACTGACCGCGGTGCCGAAACGCGGCAGCGTCCTCTGGAAGATGCTCGGCCGTGCCCCCGCGCCGCCGCGCGGCGTGTACCTGTGGGGCGGGGTCGGGCGCGGCAAGTCGATGCTGATGGACCTGTTCTTCGACCAGCTACCCATCCGCCGAAAGCGCCGCGTCCATTTCCACGCTTTCATGATCGAGGTCCATGCCCGCCTGCACAAGGAACGGGCGAAGGAAAGCGGCGACCCCATCCCACCCGTCGCCGCGGCGATGGTGGGCGAGACGCGGCTGCTCGCCTTCGACGAGATGGTCATCAACAATTCGGCCGACGCGATGATCCTGTCGCGGCTGTTCACCGCGATGATGGAGCACGGCCTGACCGTCGTCGCGACCTCGAACCGCGTGCCCGAGGATCTCTACAAGGACGGGCTCAATCGTGAGCATTTCCTGCCGTTCATCGGCCTGATCCGCGAGAAGATGGACGTGCTGTCGCTGAACGGCCCCGTCGATTACCGCCGCGACCGGCTCGGTAGCATCGAGACCTGGCTGGTGCCCAACGGGGCCGAGGCGACGAAGACGCTGTCCGACGCCTTTTTCCGCCTCACCGACTATCCGGTTGAGGACAAGGCGCATGTGCCGACTTGCGACCTCGACCTCGGCGGGCGAACGCTGCACGTGCCCAAGTGCCTGAAGGGTGTCGCGGTGTTCAGCTTCAAGCGGCTCTGCGGCGAGGCGCGCGGCGCGCCCGACTATCTCGCGGTCGCGCGGCGCTTCCATACCGTCATCCTCGTCGGCATCCCCCGGCTCGGCCCCGACAACCGCAACGAGGCGGCGCGCTTCGTCACGCTGATCGACGCGCTCTACGAGCACAAGGTCAAGCTGCTCGCCGCCGCCGACGCCGCGCCCGAGCAGCTTTACGAGCGGGGCGACGGCGCGTTCGAGTTCGAGCGCACCGTCAGCCGGTTGAACGAAATGCGGTCCGACGAGTATCTGGCACTCGGCCATGGCAAGGGAGAGCCGGCATGACCGCGCGCATCAATCGCAACACCCAGCTTTGCATGTCGCTGTCGGCGCGGCCGGGCAATTTCGGCACCCGGTTCCAGAACCACCTCTACGAGCTGCTCGGCCTCGACTATGTCTACAAGGCGTTCACGACCACCGACATCGAGGGGGCGGTGCGCGGGATCCGCGCGCTCGGCATCCGCGGCTGTGCGGTGTCGATGCCGTTCAAGGAAGCGGTCATTCCGCTGATCGACGAACTCGATCCGTCGGCGGCGTCGATCGGCGCGGTCAACACGATCGTGAACACCGACGGGCATCTCAAGGGCTACAACACCGACTATCTGGCGGTGGTGCAGTTGATGCAGCGCCACGCGGTACCGACCGAGACGCGCTGGGCACTGGCGGGCGCTGGCGGGATGGCGAAGGCGGTCGCCTCTGCCCTCGTCGACTATGGCTACGCGAACGGGACCATCGTCGCTCGCAACATGGTGAAGCGTGCGGAGCTCGCCGACAAGCTCGGCATCGCGCACGCGGACACGGCGCCCGAGGGCACGCAGATGCTCGTCAACGCCACCCCGATCGGCATGGCCGGCGGCGCGGAGGCGGACGCCCTGCCCTTCCCGCCCGAGTCCATCGCGGCGGCGGAGATCGTCTTTGACGTCGTGGCGATCCCCCCGGAAACCCCGCTGATCCGCGCCGCCCGTGATGCGGGTCGCAAAGTCATCACCGGCGACGCCGTGCTGGTGCTTCAGGGGCGCGAGCAATTCGTCCTCTACACCGGGATGCAGCCCGGCGAGGCCGAGGTCGAGGCCGCCGCCAGGGTCGCGCTCGCGCCTTAATGCACTTGCGAACAAGTCGCAAAGATAGTTTGCGGTGCGTGTCGATAGGCGGTTGTCCCCTCGGACCAAAAAGCTTAAGTCGCCCCCGTTCTCGCGGGCGCTCCTGCGTGCGTCCGCCGTTTTAGGTCCGTCTAGGGAGGATCCATGGCTCGCAAGAAGATCGCGCTGATCGGCGCCGGCAACATCGGCGGCACGCTCGCGCACCTCGCCGCCCTCAAGGGGCTGGGCGACATCGTCCTGTTCGACGTGGCCGAGGGGATTCCCCAGGGCAAGGCGCTCGACCTCAGCCAGTGCGGCCCGGTCGAGGGCTTCGACGCGACCATCACCGGCTCCAACGATTACAAGGACATCGCCGGCGCCGACGTCATCATCGTCACCGCCGGTGTCGCCCGCAAGCCGGGCATGAGCCGCGACGACCTGCTCGGCATCAACTTGAAGGTCATGAAGGCCGTGGGCGAGGGCATCGCCGCCAACGCGCCCGACGCCTTCGTCATCTGCATCACCAACCCGCTCGACGCGATGGTCTGGGCGCTGCGCGAGTTTTCGGGCCTGCCGCACAACAAGGTCGTCGGCATGGCGGGCGTCCTCGACTCGGCGCGCTTCAGCCACTTCCTCGCCGACGAGTTCAAGGTGTCGGTGAAGGACGTGAACAGCTTCGTCCTCGGCGGCCACGGCGACACGATGGTTCCCGTGCTCGAATACTCGACCGTCAGCGGCATCCCGGTCAGCGACCTGATCGCGATGGGCTTCTCGACGCAGGAGCGCATCGACGCGATCGTCCAGCGCACCCGCAGCGGCGGCGGCGAGATCGTCGGCCTGCTCAAGACCGGCTCGGCCTATTACGCGCCGGCGACCAGCGGCATCGCGATGGCCGAGGCCTATCTCTACGACCAGAAGCGCGTCCTGCCCGCCGCGGCGCACCTGACCGGCCAGTACGGCATCGACGACCTCTATGTCGGCGTGCCGGTGGTGATCGGCGCCGGCGGCGTCGAAAAGGTCATTGAGATCAACCTGACCGAGGAGGCCAAGGGCAATCTCCAGGTCAGCGTCGATGCGGTCAAGGAACTGCTCGTCGCCTGCAAGGGCATCGACGAGAGCCTGAACTGATTTAGCGCGCCCAGCCCCGCCGGGCGCCGCTTTCGTTTTCGTTCGGCCCCCCGGCCGCCACTTTCAGGGAATTCCGATGAGCATCCTCGTCGACAAGAACACCAAGGTCATCGTCCAGGGTATGACCGGCGCCACCGGCACCTTCCATACCGAGCAGGCGCTGGCCTACGGCACGCAGATGGTCGGCGGCGTCACGCCCGGCAAGGGCGGCACGAGCCACATCGGCCTGCCCGTCTTCAATACCGTTGCCGAGGCGGTGGACACGACCGGCGCGACCGCCAGCGTCGTGTACGTGCCCCCCGCCTTCGCCGCCGACTCGATCCTCGAGGCGATCGACGCCGAGGTCCCGCTGATCGTCGCGATCACCGAGGGCATTCCGGTGCTCGACATGGTCAAGGTCAAGCGCGCGCTGTCGGGCTCGAAGTCGCGGCTGATCGGCCCGAACTGCCCCGGCGTGCTGACGCCGGGCGAGTGCAAGATCGGCATCATGCCGGGCTCGATCTTCTCCAAGGGGTCGGTCGGCGTCGTCTCGCGCTCGGGCACGCTCACCTATGAGGCGGTGTTCCAGACGACCAATGCGGGCCTGGGCCAGACCACCGCGGTTGGCATCGGCGGCGATCCGGTCAACGGCACCAACTTCATCGACGTGCTCGAGCTGTTCCTGGCGGACGACGAGACCAAGTCGATCATCATGATCGGTGAGATCGGCGGCGATGCCGAGGAGCAGGCCGCGCAGTTCCTGATCGACGAGGCCAAGCGCGGCCGCAAGAAGCCGATGGCCGGCTTCATCGCGGGCCGCACGGCGCCTCCGGGCCGCCGCATGGGCCATGCCGGCGCGATCGTGTCGGGCGGCAAGGGCGACGCCGAGAGCAAGATCGCGGCGATGGAAGCGGCCGGCATCAAGGTGTCGGCCAGCCCCAGCCTGCTCGGCGAGACGCTCGTCGAGGTTCTGAAGGGTTGAGTTCATCCTCTCCCCTTGAGGGAGAGGATACGAAGCCTTGGCGGCTCGCCGCCTAGGCGAAGTTGGAGAGGGGTAGCGAGCCGCAGGCTCGCGCGCTTTCCCCGGAAAGCGCTCCACCCCCACCCAGCTACGACTAGGGCCATTCTGGCCCAAGTCTGCGCAACCCTCTCCCTTGAAGGGAGAGGGAATGAGGTGCCGATATGGGTTACGAAGGTCAGGATTTCGCGGATGTGGCGGGCGGCGTCAGCCCGGCGTTCATCGACACGCTCTATGCCCGGTACAAGGCTGATCCGGCCTCTGTCGAGGATGGTTGGCGCACCTTCTTCGACGGGCTCGAGAATGTCGTGACCGGGCCCAGTTGGGCGCGCAAGAACTGGCCGCTCAGCGACACCGACGCGCTGACCGCTGCGCTCGACCCTACCCAGATGGAGCCCGCGCCCAAGCCCGCCAAGGGCGGCGCGCCGGCCCCCGCGCCGAAGGCGGCGGCCCCGGCCCCTTCGACCGCCGATATCCAGCGCGCGGCGCAGGATGCGATCCGCGCGATGATGCTGATCCGCACCTATCGCGTGCGCGGGCACCTGGCCGCCAATCTCGACCCGCTCGGCCTCTCCAAGCGGGAGATGCCCGAGGACCTGAAGACCGAGTATCACGGCTTCCACGACAGCGAGATCGACCGCCCGGTGTACCTCGGCGGCGCGCTGGGCTTCGAGACTGCGACGATCCGCCAGGTCGTCGACACGCTGCGCAAGAACTACTGCGGCAATGTCGGCCTCGAATACATGCACATCGCGGACGTGGAGGAGCGCCGCTTCCTCCAGGACCGGATGGAGGGCCAGGACAAGGCGATCGAGTTCACCCCCGAGGGCAAGAAGGCGATCCTGTCCAAGGTGATCGAGGCCGAGCAGTGGGAGAAGTTCCTCGGCCGCAAGTATGTCGGCACCAAGCGCTTCGGCCTGGACGGCGGCGAGTCGATGATCCCCGCGCTCGAGGCGGTCATCAAGTACGGTGGCGCGACCGGCGTGCGCGAGATCGTCTACGGCATGGCGCATCGCGGGCGTCTGAACGTCCTCGCCAACGTGATGGCCAAGCCCTATCGCGTGATCTTCCACGAGTTCGCGGGCGGGTCGGCGAACCCCGACGACATCGGCGGCTCGGGCGACGTGAAGTATCACCTCGGCACCTCGACCGACCGCGAGTTCGACGGCGTCAACGTCCACATGTCGCTGGTCGCCAACCCGAGCCACCTCGAGGCGGTGAACCCCGTCGTCCTCGGCAAGGTCCGCGCGCAGCAGACCTTCCGTCAGGACCTCGACAAGCATGAGCAGGTGCTGCCCGTGCTGATCCACGGCGACGCGGCATTCGCGGGCCAGGGCATCGTCTGGGAATGCCTCGGCTTCTCGGGGATCCGCGGGTACAACACCGGCGGCTGCGTCCATTTCGTCATCAACAACCAGATCGGCTTCACGACCAGCCCGCAATTCGCGCGCTCGTCGCCCTATCCGTCGGACGTCGCCAAGGGCGTCCAGGCGCCGATCCTGCACGTCAACGGCGACGATCCCGAGGCGGTGACCTTCGCTTGCAAGGTCGCGACAGAGTTCCGCCAGACCTTCAAGCGCGACGTCGTCATCGACATGTGGTGCTATCGCCGCTTCGGCCACAACGAGGGTGACGAGCCGAGCTTCACCCAGCCGATCATGTACAAGTCGATCCGCCAGCACCCGCCGGTCAGCGAAATCTACGGCAAGCGGCTGGTGGCCGAGGGCGTGATCGACGACGGCTTCGTCAAGGCCAAGATCGACAGCTTCACCCAGACGCTGGAAGAATCCTTCGACGGCGCCAAGGGGTACAAGCCCAACAAGGCCGACTGGTTCGCCGGTCGCTGGTCGGGCCTGCACGCCCCCGTCGATGCCGAGACGACGCGCCGCAGCGTCGATACCGGCATCGAGCAGAAGCTGTTCGATTCGCTCGGCCGCACGCTGACCGAAACGCCCGAGGGGTACGAACTGCACAAGACGCTCGGCCGCGTGCTCGATGCCAAGCGCGAGATGTTCCGTTCGGGCACCGGCTTCGACTGGGCGACGGGCGAGGCGCTGGCGTTCGGCTCGCTGCTGTCCGAGGGCTACGGCGTCCGCCTGTCGGGCCAGGATTCGGGCCGCGGCACGTTCAGCCAGCGTCACGCGGTGTGGGTCGATCAGAATGACGAGCGCCGCTACGTGCCGCTCGCCGAGATCCCGCATGGCCGGTTCGAGGTGCTCGACAGCCCGCTCTCCGAGTACGGCGTGCTCGGCTTCGAATACGGCTTCGCGCTCGCCGATCCCAAGACGCTGGTGCTGTGGGAGGCGCAGTTCGGCGATTTCGCCAACGGCGCGCAGATCATGATCGACCAGTTCATCGCGTCGGGCGAAGCCAAGTGGCTGCGCGCCAACGGCCTCGTCCTGCTGCTCCCGCACGGGTACGAGGGCCAGGGGCCGGAGCACTCGTCGGCGCGGCTGGAGCGGTTCCTGCAGCTTTGCGCGCAGGACAATATGCAGGTCGCCAACTGCACCACACCGGCCAATTATTTCCACCTGCTGCGCCGGCAGATGCATCGCAATTTCCGCAAGCCCTTGGTCGTGTTCACGCCCAAGTCGCTGCTCCGCCACAAGATGGCGGTGTCGAAGACCGAGGATTTCGTCGGCACCAGCCATTTCCAGCGGCTGCTGTCCGATCCCTCGGCCCCGGCGGACGAGGCGACGAAGCGCGTCGTGCTCTGCTCGGGCAAGGTCGCCTACGACCTCATCGAGGCGCGCGATGCCGCGGGCGACACCGCCACGCAGATCATCCGCGTCGAGCAGCTCTATCCGTTCCCGGGCGAGCCGCTGGCGGCGCGTCTGGCGCGAATGCCGAATCTCGAGGACGTGGTCTGGGCGCAGGAAGAGCCGAAGAACAACGGCGCCTGGTTCCTCGTCGAGCCGCTGATCGAGGAATCGCTCGCCGCCGCCGGTTCGCGGGTCCAGCGTGCGCGCTATGCGGGCCGCGCCGCCTCCGCCTCGCCCGCGACGGGCCTGATGAAGCGGCACCAGGCCGAGCAGGGCGCGCTCGTCGCCGACGCGCTCGGCCACAGCGTGCGCGAGGAAATCCGCCGCACTCGCCAGTCCGAAACCAACAATGCGTCCGGCAAGGCCGGGGCGTGATCGAAGCCTGAAGAAGGACCCTCCCCATGGCCACCGAAATCCTCGTCCCCGTGCTGGGCGAATCGATCACCGAAGCGACGCTTGGCGAATGGCTGAAGCAGCCGGGTGAGGCGGTCGCCGCCGACGAGCCCGTCGCCAGCCTCGAGACCGACAAAGTCTCGGTCGAAGTGCCCGCCCCCGCCGCCGGCGTGATGGGTCAGCACGCGGTGCAGCCCGGCGACACCGTCAATGTCGGCGCGATGATCGGCACGATCGAGGCCGGCGACGGCGCGGCTGCTGCGCCTACGGCGGAGGCCGCTCCTGCCGCCGCCCCGACGCCCGCCCCTGCCCCGGCCGAAGCCGCGCAGCAGGCGCCTGCTCCAGCAGCGCCGGCCGAGCATGTCGATGCCGCCGCGCTCTCGCCCTCGGTCCGCCGCGCGATCCTCGAGCACGGCGTCGATCCGGCGACGATCAAGGGGTCGGGCAAGGACGGCCGCATCACCAAGGAGGACGTGGTCGCCGCCGCGTCCGCCAAGTCGAGCGCGCCCGCTGCCGCGCCGGCCCCGGCCGCCGCGCCCGCCGCTGCCGCCGCGCCTGCCGCCGACAACCGCCGCGAGGAGCGCGTCCGCATGACGCGCCTCCGCCAGACGATCGCCAAGCGGCTGAAGGACGCGCAGGACACCGCCGCGCTCCTGACCACCTTCAACGACGTCGACATGACGGCGGTGATCGAGGCGCGCGCGAAGTACAAGGACCTGTTCGAGAAGAAGCACGGCGTCCGCCTCGGCTTCATGGGCTTCTTCGTGAAGGCCGCGACGATGGCGCTACGCGACATTCCCGCCGTCAACGCCAGCATCGAGGGCGACGAGATCGTCTATCGCGACTATGCCGACATCTCGGTCGCGGTCTCCGCGCCGCAGGGTCTGGTCGTGCCCGTGATCCGCAATGCCGAGAGCCTGTCGGTCGCCGGCATCGAGAAGACGATCGGCGACTTCGGCAAGCGGGCCAAGGACGGCACGCTCAAGATGGACGAGATGAAGGGCGGCACCTTCACCATCTCGAACGGCGGCGTGTTCGGATCGCTCATGTCGACGCCGATCATCAACCCGCCGCAGTCGGCGGTGCTCGGCCTCCACCGGATCGAGGACCGCCCCGTGGTCCGCGACGGCCAGGTCGTCGTGCGCCCGATGATGTATCTGGCCCTGTCGTACGACCACCGCCTGATCGACGGGCGCGAGGCGGTGACCTTCCTCGTCGCGCTCAAGAACGCGATCGAGGACCCGACGCGCCTCCTCATCGACCTTTGATTTGATCGCCGCCGCCCGGTGCCGCGTGGAGTGACTTATGGCTGACTATGATTTCGACGTTCTGGTGATCGGTGCCGGCCCCGGCGGCTATGTCGCGGCGATCCGGGCGGCGCAACTCGGCCTCTCCGTCGCGTGCGCGGAGAGCCGCGAGACGCTGGGCGGCACCTGCCTCAACGTCGGCTGCATCCCGTCCAAGGCATTGCTCCACGCGTCCGAGCTCTATCAGGAGGCAGCCGGCGGCGCGCTTGCCAAGCTCGGCGTCAAGTTCGACAGCGTCAGCCTCGACCTCGATGCCATGCACGCGCAGCGGCTGGAGGCGGTGAAGGGCCTGACCGGCGGCATCGAATATCTGTTCAAGAAGAACAAGGTCGAGTGGCTGAAGGGTCGCGCGAGCTTCGTCGACTCGACCACGGTCAAGGTCGGCGAGCGTCAGGTTACCGCGCGTGACATCGTCATCGCCACCGGCTCGTCGGTGACGCCGCTGCCCGGCGTCGAGGTCGACCAGAAGGTCGTCGTCGATTCGACCGGCGCGCTCGAACTCGATCGCGTCCCCGGCCATCTCGTGGTCATCGGCGGCGGCGTCATCGGGCTGGAACTGGGCAGCGTGTGGAAGCGCCTTGGCGCCAAGGTCACCGTCATCGAATATCTCGACCAGATTCTCCCCGGCTTCGACGGGGACGTGCGAAAGGAGAGCGCCAAGCTCTTCAAGAAGCAGGGCATCGAGTTCAAGACCGGCACCAAGGTGACCGGTGTCGTCGTCAACGGGGACAGGGCGACGATCACCGTCGAGCCCGCCAAGGGCGGGGCTGCCGAGACGATCGAGGCGGACAACGTCCTCGTCGCGATCGGCCGCCGCCCGAACACCGAAGGGCTCAATCTCGAGGCCGCGGGCGTCGCGCTCAACCAGCGGCACCAGATCGAGGTCGATCACGACTTCGCCACCAAGGTGGACGGCATCTGGGCGATCGGTGACGTGACCCCCGGCCCGATGCTGGCGCACAAGGCCGAGGATGAAGGCATTGCGGTGGCCGAGAACATCGCCGGCCAGACCGGCATCGTGAACCACGACCTCATCCCGTCGGTCGTCTATACGATGCCCGAGATCGCCGGCATCGGCCTCACCGAAGAGGCGGCGCGGGAGAAGGGCGAGGTCAAGGTCGGCAAGTTCCCGATGGCGGGCAACAGCCGCGCCAAGACCAATCACGAACCCGATGGCTTCGTGAAGGTCATCTCGGACGCCGAGACCGACCGCGTGCTGGGCGTCTGGATCATCACCTCGCTCGCCGGCACGATGATCGCGCAGGCGACGCAGGCGATGGAGTTCGGCGCGACGGCAGAGGACATCGCTTATACCTGTCACGCGCACCCGACCCATTCGGAAGCGCTGAAGGAAGCCGCGATGGCGGTCCGCGGCAAGCCGATCCACATTTAAGCATCGGGGGGGCGGCCCACCCACCCCCGTCTTCCCAGACTTGATCGACGGTGACGCTTCTGCTGCCAAAAGGGCAGCAGGTGTCCGGATCAGGTCCGGGGATGGGGCGCCTGCCGCGCCCGCCCGGCGAGCAGCAGCGCGAGCCACGCTGCGATCAGCGCGGCATACCAGAGGGTGTAGTCGCCCAGAGCCCTCTCGACGATCGCGCCGCCCACCGCGCCGCCGACGAAGGTAAGCCAAAGCAGCAGATACGCGACCCAGCGCCAGCGCGGACCCTCGCCCATCAGTGCGTCGGCGAGCCCCTGCCCCAGCTTGACGAGGTTGCCGGTCATATAGGTCAGCCCGACCGCGGCTCCCTCTTCCCGCAGCAACACCCCGTTCATCGCCCCCATCGCCGCGGCGAGCAGCGGCATCGACAGCGCGGACAGCATCGACGTCGCCAGCGCCGCGCCGACGATCAGCAGTGTCGTCAGCCCCATCACCGCCGCCGCCGCCCCGCGAACGAACCGGCGCGACACGATGCTCGCCAGGATGACGCCGGCAAGGAACGCCAGCACCAGCGAGAAGGCGAGGCCCCCGCCTCCGCCATAACCGCCGCCGAGCACCACCCCGCCCCGCGTCGCATTCCCGCTCATGAACGAGACGAAGAAGTTGCCGAGGCGGACGAAGGCATAGGCATCGACGAACCCCGCCAGCGCGGCGATCACCGCGGCGACGGGAAGAACGGGAAACGGGCGGGTGTGCATCGTCTTCATCTAGGCGATCGAGCCGCGAAGCTGAACCCGGTCCGAGAGGGTAACGGACGGATCAGCCGTGGCGCCGCTTGCCTTCTGCGACCACCCTGCGGTCATCGTGCGCTGCATCGGTCACTGGCCGGTGCCGGGCTGTGTGCTCCCACGCTTTACCCGACAACAGGGGGAGAGCCGCATTGCTAGACGATGCCCGCCAGCACCTCACTTGGCGAACCCACGAAAAACCCCGCCGCGAGCACTCGCAGCGGGGCTTTTTCATCCGATGATCGATTAGCGATCAGACGTCGTCGTCGGGCTGCTCGCCGACCATCATCTCCTCGGCAACCTGCGCCGTTCGCGCGCGAATCGCGGCTTCGAGGCGCTGGGTGATCTCCGGATTTTCGCGCAGGAAGTTCTTCGAGTTCTCGCGGCCCTGGCCGATGCGGATGCTGTCATAGCTGAACCACGCGCCCGACTTCTCGACCAGCCCCGCCTTGACGCCGAGGTCGAGGATCTCGCCGATCTTCGAGATACCCTCGCCGTACATGATGTCGAACTCGACCTGCTTGAACGGCGGGGCGACCTTGTTCTTGACGACCTTCACGCGGGTCGCGTTGCCCGTCACCTCGTCGCGGTCCTTGATCGCGCCGGTGCGGCGGATGTCGAGGCGGACCGAGGCGTAGAACTTCAGCGCATTGCCGCCCGTCGTCGTCTCCGGGTTGCCGTACATCACGCCGATCTTCATGCGCAGCTGATTGATGAAGATCACCATGCAGCGCGAGCGGCTGATCGAACCCGTCAGCTTGCGCAGCGACTGGCTCATCAGGCGCGCCTGAAGGCCGACATGGCTGTCGCCCATCTCGCCCTCGATCTCCGCGCGCGGCACGAGCGCGGCGACCGAGTCCACCACCAGCACGTCGATCGCGTTCGAGCGCACCAGCGTGTCGACGATCTCCAGCGCCTGCTCGCCGGTGTCGGGCTGCGACACGATCAGTTCGTCGATGTTGACGCCCAGCTTCTTGGCATAGACGGGATCGAGCGCGTGCTCGGCATCAACGAAGGCGGCGGTACCGCCGCCCTTCTGCGCCTCGGCGATGCAGTGGAGCGCCAGCGTCGTCTTGCCCGAGCTTTCGGGGCCGTAAACCTCGATCACGCGGCCGCGCGGCAGGCCGCCGACGCCGAGCGCGATGTCGAGCCCGAGCGAGCCGGTCGAGATCGCCTCGACCTGCATCGTCTCCTTCTGGCCCAGCCGCATCGCCGATCCCTTGCCGAAGGCACGATCGATCTGCGCCAATGCGGCGTCGAGCGCCTTCTGCCGGTCCGTATTCGCGGTTGCCATGTCGTTCCCGATCACCTTGAGCTGCGCTGCCATTTTCCGCTTTCCTCGCTAGAGCAACCGCGCGCGGCGTTCAACGCGCACATCACCCTGTACCCGATTCGTTCGAATAGAACAAGAGTGGAACAGGAACCACGTAGCATCGGCTGCGTAACGATTCCCCGCGCATTTGGCTCGATGCACCCAAAAGCGCTTTCATGTGTTGGCGTGTGTTGCATCGCACCATCATGCGAATATCCAAAGGATCGAACGCTTTGCGTTTCCTCCACAGTCCCGCGCGGTTCCTGCTGCACTATCTGGCCGAACGGCCTTGGAGCTTCCTGCTCCTCGGCCTGATCGTCGTGGCGGCAAGCGCGGGGTCGATCGGCACGCAATATGCCATGAAACTGCTCGTCGATGCGATGACGATGCGCAGCGCGCTCAGTCTCGTCTATGCCAGCCTTGCGCTGTTCATCGGCCTGGTCGTCGCCGAAAGCCTGCTCCAGCGCGCCGCCGCCTTCCTGCTCGGCCACCTCACCGTCAAGTCGGGCATCCAGATCCGGCTCGACATGTTCGACTATCTGACCGGGCACCAGATGCCCTTCTTCCAGCAGCAGCGCGCCGGCTCGCTCGGCCACCGGATCGGGTCGCTCGCGGGCAATTTCGGTGCGCTCGTCCACCGGCTGGTGATGGAGGTGACGCCGCCGATCGTCGCGTTCGTCGGGGCGCTCATCATCTTCTTCACGATCGATGCGCGGATGGCGGCGGTACTGGGCCTAATCTTCCTCGTCGTCACCGCGATCCTCGTCCGGCATGGGCTGAAGGGCCATGTCCACCACCGCGCCTTTGCCCAGAAGGCGGGCGTCGTCGGCGGCGAGCTGGTCGACCTGATCGGCAACATCTGGGTGCTTAAGGCCTTTGCCGCGCGCGGCCGCGAGCTCGATCGTCTCGGCGGCATCCTCGAGGATGAGGCGAAGGCGCAGCGCAAGGGCTGGTTCTTCGTCGAGCGGGTGCGCGGGCTCTACGATATCGCGATGGCGGCGATGGTCGCGGGGACGCTGATCTGGGCGATCGGCCGCTGGTCCGCCGGCGCGGTGACGACGGGCGACGTGGTGGTCATCACCACGCTGACCTTCCGCATGCTCCACGGCGCGCGCGACCTCGCCATGGCGCTGATCGATACCAGCCAGCAGTTCAGCTATCTGGACGAGACGCTGGAGATCGTCGGCGTGCCGCATACCCTGACTGACGCCCCCGATGCGCCGGCGCTGGTGCCGGGCGCGGGCACGGTGCGGTTCGAGGGGGTGAGCTTTGGCTATGACAAGGCGCGGCCGATCCTGCACGACCTGAGCTTCGACGTGCCCGCCGGGCAAAAGGTCGGCATCGTCGGCCCATCGGGCGCGGGCAAGTCGTCGATCCTCCAGCTCGTCCAGCGCTTTTACGACGCGCAGTCGGGCCGCGTGCTGATCGACGGCCAGCCGGCGGCGGGCGTCACGCAGGAAAGCCTCAACCAGGCGATCGCGATGGTGCCGCAGGAGGTGCTGCTCTTCCACCGCAGCGTCATGGAGAATATCCGCTTCGCCCGGCCCGACGCCAGCGACGCCGACGTGCGCCGCGCGGCGGAGGCGGCGGGCTGCGCCGACTTCATCGCCGACCTGCCCGACGGCTATGGCAGCATCGTCGGCGAGCGCGGCACGTCGCTGTCGGGTGGCCAGCGCCAGCGGATCGGCCTCGCGCGCGCGTTCCTGAAGGATGCGCGAATCGTCCTCCTCGACGAGGCGACGTCGGCGCTCGACACCGAATCGGAACTGGCGGTGCAGGCGGGGCTGGAGCGGCTGATGGTCGGACGCACCGTCCTCGCCGTCGCGCACCGGCTGTCGACCATCGCCGAGTTCGACCGTGTGCTGGTGGTCGAGCGCGGCCGCATCGTCGAGGACGGCGCGCCGCAGCATCTGCTCATGCGCGAGGACGGCGAGTTCCGCCGCCTGTGGACGATGCAGGCGCAGGGGCTGGAGCTCGACAACAAGCCGGTTCCGCGCCTGCGCCTGATCGGCGGCAATGCGGTGATGGGGCTCAACGACCGGGTGCAGGCCGCATGGCGGCGGGCTTCGGGCAAGGGGTGAAGCCCGATTACGTTTCTACGTCCGGCGCTTCGTGATAGCATGCGGACGGCCAGAACGATGGAATCATGCCATGGCCTCGATCGTCATCGCGCTTCTTTTCGCTGCAATGCTTGTCTTGGTGGCCGTCCGTGCGGAAAGTCGATTTGCCCCCGTACCCATGATCCCGATGCAATGGGGATTTTCCGGAGCGGTGAACTGGTGGGCGCCGCGGCGGATCGGATTGGCGCTGATCCCTACGCTTGCCGTCCTGACCCTCTTCGGTCTGCTGATGGCCGACCGGCACCTCCAACCCAGGCCGGGTCAGGCCGGCACGGTCCTGCCGGCATTCGTCGCCATCGGCGTGACGATGCTGGCGATTCAGCAGCTTCACCTATGGCTGGCGGGCCGCACGCTCAGGCGTTGACCACCAGCTCCCGTGCCGCCGGGTGCCCCAGGAACAATCCCGGGCTCGCCGTGAAGCC
>CAJYLT010000063.1 GCA_913775795.1 uncultured Sphingomonas sp.
GATGATCCCACTCGCCGCCGCGTCGGAAGCGCACGTCGCCAGCATCCTCTTCTTCTGCGTCGCCCTGTTCGGGCTCGAACTGACGGTCGGCGTCAGCTGGGCCGTGACGCTCGACATTGGCGGCGAATATGCAGGCTCCGTGTCGGCGGTGATGAACACGCTCGGCAACAGCGGCGCGGCGATTGCGGCGGCGGTGACGGGCTATATCGTCGCCTCCAGTGGCTGGTTCGCGGCATTCGCGGTGCTGGCGGTGCTGTGCGTGATCGCCGCGCTCCTCTTCACGCGCATCGACGCCTCTCGTCCGCTCTACGTCCCGGAGGGTCAGGCATGACCGACGACGACCGCCCACGCGCCGACCGGCGCACGATCCTGAAGTTCGCGGGGCTCGGCATGGGCGCGGCGGCGATGCCGCTCGCCGCGCAGCAGACCGACGCGATCCCGCAACCGGGCGCCGCCCCCGTCCCCACCCCGCCGTCGCCGCCCAAGGCGCACGACATGGCCGCCCACATGGCCGCGCCGAAGCCGGCGGGTGACGTGCCGCGCCTCGGCTACGTCTTCCTAGACAGCGAGGAAGCGGCCTTCGTCGAGGCGTTCGTCGACACCATCATCCCCGCCGACGAATACAGTGCCAAGGGTACCGACCTGGGCGTCGCGACGTTCGTTGATCGCCAGCTCTATTCGGCCTGGGGCCAGGGCCGGAACATGTACCTCCAGGGCCCCTTCCAGGACGGCACGCCCGAACAGGGCTACCAGATGGCGCTCGCCCCGGCGGATATCGTCCGCCACGGCATCGCCGACCTCAACGCCTGGGTGCGCAAAACCTATACCGACAACAGCTTCGACACCGTCACCGACGCCCAGCGCATCGAGATCGTCACCGCGCTGGAAGCGAACAAGGTCGAGCTGGCGGCGATGCCGACGCCGGTCTTCTTCAACATGCTCTATCAGCTCGTCACCGACGGCTTCTTCGCCGACCCGCTGCATGGCGGCAATCGCGGCAAGGCGTCGTGGAAGATGGTCGGCTATCCCGGCGTCGGCGAGATGTATGCCGACAAGATCGCCGAATGGCGTGGGCGCCCGTTCCGCGTCGATGATCCCCAATCGATCCTGGACCTCAGTTGATGGCGAACAAGCTTCCCCCCGTCGACGTGGTGATTGTCGGCTCCGGCTGGACCGGCGGCATCGTCGCCAAGGAACTGGCGTCGACGGGCCTCAAGATCCTGATGCTCGAGCGCGGCAAGTTCCAGGATACCAATCCCGACTTCCTCGCGCCGCAATCGCACGACGCGCTTAAATATTCGCGCCGCCTGGACCTCGCGCAGGACCTGTCGAAGGAGACGATCACGTTCCGCAACGACCGCGGCCAGACCGCGCTGCCGATGCGGCAATACGGCTTCTTCATCCCGGGTTCGGGCGTCGGCGGGTCGGGCGCGCACTGGTCGGGCCTCACCTGGCGCTGGGCCGAGTGGGAGCACCGGATGCGCTCCGGCACCGTCGAGAAATACGGGGCCGGCCTGATCCCCGAGGACATGACGATCCAGGACTGGCCGATCAGTTACAAGGAGATCGAGCCCTATTACGACCGCTTCGAAAAGGTCTGCGGCGTGTCGGGCAAGGCGGGCAACCTGCGCGGAAAGATCCAGCCCGGCGGCAATCCGTTCGAGGCGCGGCGCCAGAACGAATACCCCCTGCCGCCGATGACGCCCAGCCAGAGCATGGCGATGTTCGAGGCGGCGACGAAGCGGCTGGGCCATCACCCCTTCCCCATCCCCGCGTCCAACTGCTCGGCCGACTATACCAATCCCGACGGGGTGGCGCTCGGCGCGTGCCATTATTGCGGCCACTGCACCAATTACGGGTGCGAGGCGAATGCCAAGGCCAGCCCGCATTTCGCGATGATCCCGCTGGCGCGCGCCAACAAGGATTTCGAGCTGCGCACCAATGCGATGGTGCTCAAGATCAATCTGGACAGCACCGGCAAGAAAGCGACCGGCGTCACCTATGCCGACGCACGCGGGCGCGAGTACGAGCAGCCCGCCGACCTCGTCGTCGTCGGTGCTTTCGTTATGAACAACGTCCAGTTGATGCTGCTCTCGGGCATCGGCAAGCCCTATGATCCGCAGACGGGTGAGGGCGTGGTCGGCCGCAACTATGCCTATCAGAGCCTGGGCGGCGCGCGGGTCGAGGTGCCGAAGGACGTGGCGATAAACCCGTTCATGGGATCGGGCGCGCTCGGCACCTGGATCGACGATTTCGCCGCGGACAATTTCGACTTCGCCAAGGCCGGCTATATCGGCGGCGCGGGGATCAGCGCGGGGCAGAACAGCGGCGATCCGCTGACCTATCGCCCCTCCACCCCCGGCGCGCCGCGCTGGGGCGCGGGGTGGAAGAAGGGCCTTGTCGAGGCATACCAGCATACGATGAGCGTCGGGTTCCAGGGCGCGGTCATGTCGTACCGGCAGAACTATCTCGACCTCGACCCCACTTATCGCGACGCCTGGGGTCGGCCGCTCCTTCGCCTCACCTTCGACTGGCAGGCGAACGAGCAGAAGATCATGGCTGCGACCTTTGCGCATTGCCAGCGCATCGCCGGCGAGATCAGCGGCAAGGCCCCTGCCACCGCCACCCTCGGTCGCGCGATGGCGGGGCGGCGGTTCAGTTCGGTTCCCTACCAGACCTCGCACAATACCGGCGGCGCCATCTTCGGCGACGATCCGCGGACCAGCGCGGTCAACAAGTACATGCAGTCGTGGGACGTGCCCAACGTGTTCGTGCTCGGCGCGAGCGCCCTGCCGCAGAACGCCGCGCGGAATCCCACCGGGCCGGTCGGCGCGCTCGCCTTCTGGGCGGCCGATGCGATCCGCGAGAGATATCTGAAGCGCCCCGGGCGCCTCGTCTGACCCCCTGGAGAATATGATGCTTCGCACTTCCATCCTCGCGCTCGGGCTGGCCGGCCTCGGTGCCGCCGCCGCCGCGCTGCCACCCGCCGCACCGCCGGGCGATGCCGCCAAGGGCAAGACGGTCTTCGCACGCTGCGCCGCCTGTCACGCGGTCATACCCGGCAAGAACGGTGTCGGCCCCAGCCTGGCCGGTGTGGTCGGCCGCAAGTCGGGTGCCGTCGCCGGCTATCGCTATTCGCCCGCGATGCAGAAGGCGGGGCTGACGTGGGACGAGGCGACGATCGCGCGCTTCATCGCCGGCCCGTCGAAGCTGGTGCCCGGCACCAAGATGATGGCCCCGCCGGTCACCAACCCACAGGATCAGGCGAACCTCGTCGCTTACCTCAAGACGGTTTCGGGCAAGTGACCGGCCTGCCCCCCGTCTTCGGCGCCGCCCGGCTGCCGCGCGCGATCCTGTTCGGGCGCGGACAGCGCGCGGCGATCGGCGCCGCGTCCGCCCGGATCGGTCGCCGCGCCCTTGTCGTCACCGACGAGCGGCAGGCCGCGCAGCCGGAGTTCGCCGCGATCCTCGCCGACCTCGAGGCCCACGGCGTCGAGGTGCAGGTCTTCGCGGGCGTCATTCCCGACCTGCCCGTGACCGCGATCGACGCCTGCGTCGCGCCGGCGCGCGAGTTCATGCCGAACGTCGTCATCGGCATCGGCGGCGGTAGTGCGATCGACCATGCCAAGGTCGCTGCGGTGCTGCTGACGCATGGCGGCGACGTCGCGGACTATTATGGCGAGTTCGCGGTCCCCGGCCCGATCCTGCCGCTGATCGCCGTACCGACGACCGCGGGCACCGGCTCCGAAGCCACCCCCGTCGCGGTCGTGCATGACGAGGCACGCGGGACCAAGATCGGCATCGCCAGCCCCTATCTGATCCCGGAGGTCGCGGTCTGCGATCCCGACCTGACCGCCACCTGCCCCCCGTTCCTGACCGCGCTGTCGGGTGCCGACGCGATGACCCATGCGGTCGAGGCATTTTCGAACGCCGCGCGGCCGATCGACCCGCGCCTGACCGAGGATCACGTCTTCGTCGGCAAGAACGCGATCTCGGACTCGTTCGCGAAGGTCGCGGTGGCGAACCTCTTCAGGTTTCTCGCCCGCGCAGTGAAGGACGGCGGCGACATGGAGGCGCGTGAAGGCGTCATGCTTGCCTCGCTGATGGCCGGGTGCGCGTTCGGGACCGCGGGCACGGCGGCGGCGCATGCGCTGCAATATCCAATCGGTAACCTGACCCACACCGCGCACGGCGCGGGGGTGGCGGCGCTGCTTCCCTATGTCATGCAGTTCAACCGCCCCGCCGCCGAACCGGCGTTCGCCGAACTGGCGATGCTCGTCGGGATCGAGGGCGGCGCTCAAGGCTTCATCGACGCCATCGCTGCACTGTTCGCCGAGATCGGCATTCCCCGCTCGCTCGCCGACCTCGGCCTCGCCGCCGACCAGCAGGCCTATGTCGCCGAGGCGTCGCTGGGTGCGCAGCGGCTGGTCAAGAACAACCCCCGCCCGCTCGACCTCGCGGCGATGACCGCGATCACCGAAGCGGCCTTTGCCGGCGAGCGCCAGCGCCTCGCCGCGATCTGACAGGACCGATCCGATCATGACCGTCAACAGCTACACGCCCGCCGGGCGGCCGGCCCCGTTCGCCATCCCCACCGACAGCCTCATCGGCGACGCCTGGGTTCCGGCGGCGAGCGGCAAGCGGATCGAGATCGCCGACCCCGCGACCGGCGCGGTGCTGACCAGCGTCGCGGACGCCAGCATCGCCGAGGCCCTCGCCTCGGTCGACGCCGCAGATGCTGCTGCCGCCGCCTGGGCCTCCACCGCCCCGCGCAAGCGCGCCGACATCCTCCTCGCCTGCTTCCACGCGATGATGGCCGAGCAGGAATGGCTCGCCCACCTCATCTCGCTGGAGAACGGCAAGGCGCTGACCGATGCGCGCGGCGAGGTCGCCTATGCCGCCGAGTTCTTCCGCTGGTATGCCGAAGAGGCGGTGCGCGTGAACGGCGAACTGTCGGTATCACCCTCGGGCGGCAACCGCATTCTCGTCCAGTATCAGCCGATCGGCATCGCGCTGCTCATCACGCCCTGGAACTTCCCCGCGGCGATGGCGACGCGCAAGATCGCGCCCGCGCTCGCGGCCGGCTGCACCGTCATCCTGAAGCCCGCCGAGGAGACGCCGCTCACCGCACTCGCGGTGGCCGAGATCATGCGCCGCGCGGGCGTCCCGGCGGGCGTCGTCAACGTCGTCAACACCAGCGACCCCGGCCCGGTGTGCAGCGCGATCCTCCACGACCCGCGCGTGCGCAAACTGAGCTTCACCGGCTCGACCGAGGTCGGGCGCATCCTCCTGCGCGAGGCGGCGGATCAGGTCATCAGCTCGTCGATGGAGCTTGGCGGCAACGCGCCGTTCCTCGTCTTCGACGACGCCGATCTGGATGCCGCGATCGAGGGGGCGATGGTCGCCAAGATGCGCAATGCGGGCGAGGCGTGCACCGCCGCCAATCGCTTCTACGTCCAGCGGGGCATCCACGATGCGTTCGTCGCACGACTGTCGGCGGCGATGGGCGCACTGACCGTCGGGCCCGGCACCGAGCCGGGCACGCAATGCGGCGCGATGATCAACCGCGCCTCGATCGACAAGATCGAGCGGCTGGTCGCCGACGCGTTGTCCCGCGGGGCCGAGGTGAAGCTGGGCGGACGGACGCTCGACCGGCCGGGCTGGTTCTATCCCCCGTCGGTCATCGCCAATGTCCAGCCGGGTTCCGAAATCCTGTCGACCGAGGTCTTCGGTCCGGTCGCGGCGGTGATTCCGTTCGACGAAGCCGACGAAGCCGTCGCGCTAGCCAACGCCACCGAATACGGCCTCGCCGCCTATGTCTATTCGGGCGACCTGGCCCATGCGCTCCGGGTTGCCGAGCGGATCGAGTGCGGCATGGTCGCGGTCAATCGCGGGCTGGTCTCGGACGCGGCTGCGCCGTTCGGCGGGGTGAAGCAGAGCGGCCTTGGCCGCGAGGGCTCACACCACGGCCTAATCGAATATTGCGAGGCCAAATATATCGCGGTGAGCTGGTAAAGCCGCGGCCCCGTCATCCCGGGTTGAGCCCCGGGGTGACGGCGGTGAAGGGCTCAGCGCCCCTCCCAATCGGGCACGCGCTTCGTCTTCGCGAGGAAGTCCGCCACCCCGCGCCGGAAATCTGCACTGCCATAAACCTCGGCGATCAGCGCTTCGATGGCCGGCAGGTCTGCAAACGTCATCGCGCGGATCGTCGCCTTCGTCGTGCGCGTCGTCAGCGGCGCATTCTCCGCCGCCCGCGCGACCAGTGCCGCGACTTCGGTATCGAACGCCTCTCGTTCGACGGTCTTCAGCAGGAAGCCGCTCGCCAGCAACTGCTCGGCGGTCAGCATCTCGCCCAGCAGCACCATCCGCTTGGCGAACTGTACCCCCACTGCGCCGCCGATCCGCGCGACACTGGCGGCGGACAGACAGTTGCCGATCGTCCGCCCGATCGGCGAGCCGAACTTCGCATCCGGCGTGGCAATGCGGAAGTCGCAGGCAGAGGCGATGTTGATCCCGCCGCCCACGGCCCATCCTTCGACCACTGCGATCGTCGTGCAGGGGATCGCGTCGACCGCGGCCATGCAGTCGTCGATGCCGCGCTCGTAATCGACACCCTGCTCACCCGTCGCGAAGTCGGCGAATTTCGAGATATCGGTGCCCGAGATGAACGCCTTGCCGCCCGTCCCGCGAAAGGTGACAACGCGGACCGTCGGATCGGCGGCAAAGCCCAGCGCCGCATCGCGCAATGCGAGCCACATCTCGCCCGTCAGCGCATTGTGCGCCGCTGGGTTGTCGAACCGGACATGCGCCGCCGCCCCGTCGCGCGTGACGACGACCCGGCCGCTCATTCCGCCGCCTCGCGCGCTGGCAGCAGCCCCGCCGCCGCCAGTTCAGCGCGGATCGCGTCGCCATGTTCGTTGAGCAGCGGCGGCGGCATCCGCACCTGTTGCGGAGTACCGCGCATCTTCACCGGGAAGCCCAGCGCCTTGAACTCGCCCTCGACCGGGTGCGGCACCATCTGCACCATTTCGCGCGCCACCGCCTGCTCGCTTTCCACCGCCTCGCCATAATCGAGGATCGGCGCGGCGGGGACACCGGCGGCGAGCAGCGCGTCGATCCACTCCTGCTTGGTCCGCGTAGCGAAGGTCGGCGCGAGGTCGTCGATCAGCACCTGCCGGTTCTGCACCCGCGCGGCATTGGTCGAATAGCGGGGATCGTCCTGCAACTCGGGCCGGCCGATCACCTTGAGGAACGTCAGCCATAGCCCCTGGTTGGCCGCACCGATCACGAACCAGCCGTCCGACGCCTCGACCGCCTGATAGGGCGCCGACATGCGGTTGGCCGAGCCGATCGGCGTCGGCGCCCTGCCGGTGCCCCACAATTCGGTCGTCTCCCAGATCGACAGGCCCATCGCCGCCTCCAGCAGCGAGGCGTCGATATACTGGCCCTTCCCCGACACCTGCCGGCCGATAATGGCCGACAGGATCGCATAGACGCTGAACAGCCCCGCCCCCAGATCGGCGACCGCGATCGAGTTCTTGGCCGGCTCCATGCCAGGAAAGCCGTTCGACGAAAGGATTCCCGACATGGCCTGTGCAATCAGGTCGAACCCCGGTCGCTGCGCCCACGGCCCCGTCTGCCCGAAGCCCGAGATCGAGGCATAGACCAGCCGCGGATTGATCGCGGCCAGCGTATCATAGTCGATGCCCAACCGCGCCGCGACGCCCGGTCGGGCATTCTCGACGAGGATATCGGCGGTCTTCACGAGCGCGTAGAGGACTTCGCGATCGTCCGCGTCCTTCAGGTCGAGCGTGATGCTGCGCTTGTTGCGGTTGAGCGCGAGGAAGCCGGGGCTGTCCTCGCCCTTCAGGCGGAAGCCCATCGAATGGCGCGTCGAATCGCCCGTTCGGGGCGGTTCGATCTTGATGACGTCGGCGCCCATGTCGCCGAGCAGCATGCAGGCGAAGGGGCCTGCCATCACCTGCGAGATGTCGAGTACGCGGAGCCCCGCGAGCGGCAGATCGGCCATTGCCGTCCTCTCCTTCAAATCGCGGACAAATCCGCTCGGATCATATTGTATATGATCTATAGTCGGTCTAATCTGCGGTGCAACGCGATTTGCCGCCGGGGCTGGCTCCGTCAGGGCAGACGACGAGGAGAGCTGGCTTGACGATCCGCAACGCGCGACCCTTCCCCCTGTTGCTGTCCGGCGCGATCGCCGTGTGCACCTTGCCCGCAACGCCCCTTGCCGCGCAAGGCCAGGGGGACTGGGCCAGCTACGGCCGCGACGAAAGCCACGCGCGCCACTCGCCGCTTCGCCAGATCACCCCCGCCAACGTCGCCAGCCTGAAGCGTTTATGGTCCTACCATATGCGGCCCGCCGGTGCCGCGGCGGATCAGGCACCACTGCCCGACGGCGTCCCGCAGAAGTTCCGCACGGGCTTCTCCGCGTCGGAGGCGACGCCGCTCGTCATCGGCGACACCATGTACCTCTCCACCCCCTATCGCCGCGTCGTCGCGCTGGACGCGGCGACGGGCCGCGAGAAATGGGTGTTCGCCTTCCCCGGCAACGACCAAGCCTCGACCCGCGGCGTTGCCTATTGGCCGGGCGAGGGGAAGACGCCAGCACGCATCGTTTTCGGCACGCGCACGGGCAAGCTCTATGCGCTGGACGCCGCGACCGGAAAGCCGGCGACGGGTTTCGGCACCGATGGTATCGTCGACATGAAGACGCCGGAGGTGATGAACGGCACCCGCGCGCCGCTCGGCATGAGCAGCCCGCCGGCGATCTACAAAAACCTCATCATCACCGGCAGCCGCGTTCAGGAGATGCCGGTCAAGGGCGCGTCGGGCGACGTGCGCGCCTGGGACGCGCGGACGGGCAAGCTTGTCTGGACCTTCCACACCATCCCCCGCCCCGGCGAACCGAATTTCGGAACGTGGGAGGGGGAGAGCTGGAAGGAGCGGTCGGGCGCCAACATCTGGACGTTCGTCGTCGTCGACGACAAGCGCGGCATCGCCTACCTCCCCATCGGCACGCCGACGTTCGATCGCTGGGGCGGCGACCGCAAGGGCAAGAACCTCTACGGCAACTCGATCGTCGCGGTGGAGGCGGCGACGGGCAAATATCTCTGGCACTTCCAGACCGTGCATCACGATATCTGGGACGTCGACCTGCCCGCCGCGACGCTGATCGACGTGAAGCGCGGAGGGAAGACGATCCCCGCGATCGCCGTCATGAACAAGATGGCGATCATGTTCATCCTCGACCGCGTGACGGGGAAGCCGCTCTACGACGTGCGCGAGGTGGCGGTCCCGACCGACAACGACACCGGCGAGCATCCCTGGCCGACGCAGCCGATGCCCGCCAAGCCCGCGCCGCTCAGCCGCCTGTCGTTTCGCATGGACGAGATGGTCGCCGGCCCGCCCGCCCTGCGCGCCACCTGCAACAAGATCGTGGCGGACATGAAGGTCGCGCCATCGAAGATGTTCCAGCCGCTGCGCGCGGATTCGGCCGTCGCCTTCTTCCCCGGCAGTTTCGGCGGGATCGACTGGGGCAGCGGCGCCTTCGATCCGGCCAGCGGGCTCTATGTCGTCAACATCAACAACCTCGCCAGCCCGCAGCAGATGGCGAAACAGGAGGACGGTACCTGGGGCCTCAAATCGGGCTATGCCTATTTCCTCGATCCCGAGACGGGCAATCCGTGCAGCAAGCCGCCCTGGGGCGAACTGGTCGCGGTGAACGTCAACACCGGCGACGTCGCGTGGCGGAGTGTCCTCGGCGATAACGAGGACCCCGCGCTCAAGGACGCGGGCGGGATCAGTGCGGGTGGGCCGATCACGACGGCGAGCGGCCTCACCTTCATCGGCGCGACCCGCGATTCGATGATCCGCGCGTTCGACACGAAAACGGGCAAGCTTTTGTGGAAGGACAAGCTGCCCGCCTCGAACTACGGCACCCCGATGACCTTCGCATTACCCGGTGGGCGACAGGCGCTCGGCGTCGTTGCCACCGGCGGCTTCGCCTTCCAGCCCGCGACCGCCGACGAGGTCGTCGTCTACGCGCTTCCCTGATCGAGGTGTTTCATGCGTAACCTTGCCCTCACCCTCGTGATCGCCGTCGCCGGCATCGGCGCCGCCGTGGCGGGGCAACAGGCCGCCCCGCCGCCCGGCCCCGGCCTCGACCTCATCAAGGGGCGTTGCGGCTTCTGCCATTCGACGGCACAGGTGACGGGCGTTCGAAAGACCCCCGCCGCCTGGGCCGCGACGGTGCAGTCGATGATCGACCGCGGCGCGGAACTCGAGCCCGAGGAGCAGAAGGTGCTGACCGACTATCTCGCCGCCAATCTCGCCGGGCCGGACGCTTCGGCCCCTACCGCGCCCGCACCCTCGCAGAACTGATGCCGCGCTACGCGATCGACGGCCATGCGCCGCAGGTACCGGACGACAGCTGGGTCGCCCCCTCCGCCGACCTGATCGGCGATGTTCGACTAGGGCGCGAAGTCGGGATCTGGTTCGGCGCCGTCATCCGCGCGGACAACACGCCCATCGTGCTCGGCGACCGCACCAATGTGCAGGAGGGGGCGATGCTCCACTCCGACCCTGGCGTACCGCTGACCATCGGCGCGGACTGCACGATCGGGCATCACGCGATCCTGCACGGCTGCACGGTCGGCGACCGCGTGCTGATCGGCATGGGCGCGACGGTGCTCAACAATGCTGTCATCGGCGATGATTGCCTGGTGGGTGCCGGCGCGCTGGTGACGGAGGGCAAGACCTTTCCGCCCGGCAGCCTGATCGTCGGCTCGCCCGCCCGCGTCGTGCGCGAACTGCCGCCCGAGGCGCTCGCCGCGCTCAAGGCCTCAGCCGCCGGCTATGCCGCGCGCCAGGCGCATTTCAAGGCGCACCTGACGCGCGTCGATTGAACGCTATTTCGCGAACCGCGGCATCATCCCCACGCCCTTGATCGGCACCCGGTACACGCTGGTCGACGCGGTGATCCACGCCGCGTTGCCGCTCTCTCCGAACGCGATGTTCGCGGCGACCTCGGGCAGGCGGATGCGGCCGATCTGCTTGCCTGCGGGCGTCATGATCCAGATCCCCCCCGGCCCCGTCGCCCAGATGTTGCCCCGCTTGTCGACCTTCAGCCCGTCGGCCCCGCCGCCCGGCTCCTTGGGAAAGGTGAATACCGTCCGCCGCGTGCCCAGCTTGCCGCCGCGCGCCAGCGGATAGGCGAAGATCGACGCCTGCCCGAAATCGCCGACGTAGAGCGTATCACCCTTTGGCGACAGGCCGATGCCGTTGGGCAGGACCAAGTCGGTGATCGGCGCGGTCAGCCGACCGTTGGCATAGTGCAGCACCGGGTTGAACGGCAGTTCCTTGGCCGGGTCCTTGTCCATGCCGTTGAACAGGCCGAACGGCGGATCGGTGATCCACAGCGAGCCGTCCGGCGCATAGACCATGTCGTTGGGGCTGTTCAGCCGCTTGCCGTCCAGTCGGTCGAGGAACGGCTCGACCTTGCCCGCGGCATCGACCTTGACGATCCGCCGCGCGCCCATCTGCGCCATCAGCACGCGCCCGTCGGCGGCGGGGACGAGGCCGTTGGAGCCGATGCTCTTGCCCGCGGGCGGATTGGGCAGCCCGCCCGAATTGGCGAGCACCTCCACCACCTTGCCGTCGCGCGTCACCGTGCGCAGCTTGTCGCCATTGACGTCGGAGAACCAGAGCCTGCCCTGGTGCCACAACGGCCCCTCGACGAAGGTGAAGCCGGTGGCGACCCGCTCGACCCTCGCATCGGGTGCGATCAGCGCGTCGAGCGCGGCATCGGTCCGCTCGATCCGCGGGGCGGATGCCTCTTGAGCAAGCGTCGGGGCGGCGCAAAGTAGCGCGGCGATCGGCAGGGCGAAACGCATGGGCAGGCTCCTCAAACCGCGTCGGTCAGCAGGACGAGATAGTCCTTGTTCGTCACGGTGTTCTCGATCAGCGGCCAGACGCGCTGGTGAAGGTCGGACTTCACCCACACCTGCCGCTGCTCCTCGCTCTCATAGGTCAACTGGAAGCGATAGTTGACGCCGTTCGCGGGCGCCGGCTGGCCCTGGATCACCGAGCGGATCTTCAGCATCTTGAGGTCGAGGAACCCGCGCCCGCGAAAGCTTTCCGCCGCGGGGCGGAAGCGCTTGTGGAAATGGTCGAGCATCTCGGCCTCGCGCGCGGGATCGATGGCGAGGTCGCAATAGAGGACGATCGGCTTGCGGCCGCGCGCCTGCGGCAGCGCGGCGGCGGGCGCCGCGCTTGCGACACCGGCGAGACCCAGCAATTGCAGCAATTTACGTCGTTTCATTTTCACTCTCCCTGAAGTTCAGCGCGCGGGGCGGGCGGCGGCGGCGAAGGCGGCCTTGGCGGCCTGATCCCTGGCCACGCCGACGATCATCAGTTCCAGCGGGACCGCGCCCGTCTGGCGGATCGCGCGCGCCTGCCCGACCTCGACGGGGATCGCATCGCCCGCCCGGATCGCCGCTCGCTCGCCCGCCACCTCGACCTCGCCGGCACCGCCGATGACGTAGATCATCTCGCTCATGCCGGCGGTCGCAGTGGACGGCACGCTGCCGCCCGGCGCGAGCAGCAGGTGATCGACATAGCTCCAGGTGGTTGCGAAGATTTCCGGCCCGAGCGCCCGCCGCCACGACGCGCCGGTGCCGCCCGCGAGCGGCCTCAGCAGCGCGCGGTCGAATCGCATCGAGATGAACTGCGGCACCCGGTCGAGCGCCGCCCCCTCGCGCGTATCGCCCAGATCGAAATTGTCATAAGCCTTGGTCATGCCGACGTTGATGTTCAGCCATTGCAACGGCTTGTCAGTCGGATTGTGGATCGCGTGCGAATGACCCATCCGATCCGGGACCGCCGCCGGTCCCTCGATCGTGGCGGTGCGCCCGTCGACCGTGAACTGCGCCTCACCGTCGAGGATCACGAACATCTCCTCGCACTGGTTGTGAAAATGCTGGCCGATGCTGCTCTTCGGCGCGATCACGCCGCGGTGGACGAAGATCAGGTTGGTCGACAGCGCATCGGGTCCAAGCAGCCCGGCAAAGCGCATCGTCCCTGCCCCGCCATGCACTGCGCTGAGGTCACGCAGCTTGGCAGGATCGTGCCGCCCGATCCGCGCGTCGAGCGTCTGTGCCGACGCCGGCAGCGCGAGCATCATCATCGTCGCCAATGCCGTACGCATCATCGCCCGTGCCTCCCCTCGGTCGGCCCTTCCGGCCTTTACGCAAGGATATAACCGCTCTACACAAGAATCATATAGGATATTTTGCGAATAGCGAGGGGAGAGGGTGATGGCGGCAGAGCGGCGGACACGCATGCGGGTGGGGCTCGTGTTCCTGCTGTTCGTCATCAGCGCGATCGCGTTCCTCGACCGGACGAACATCTCGGTCGCCGGCGTTCAGATGCGACAGGAATACGCGATCGACCAAATCCAGCTCGGCTGGGTCTTCAGCGCATTCCTGATCGGCTATGCCGCGTTTCAGGTGCCGGCGGGCTGGCTCGCCGCCCGCTACGGCCCGCGCCTGCTGCTCACCTGGGCACTCGTCTGGTGGGGGCTGTTCAGCATCGCCACCGCCCTCGTCCCGCCGGACGGCACGCATGCGATCCTGATGCTCGCGATCGTCCGCTTCGCGCTCGGCATCGGTGAAGCGGCGGTCTATCCGTCCGCCAACCAGTTCGTCTCGCGCTGGGTCCCGGCAAGCGAGCGCGGCAAGGCCAACGGGCTGATCTTCGCGGGCGTCGGCGCGGGGTCTGGCCTCACCCCGCCGCTCATCACCGCGATCATCGTCATGGGCGGCTGGCGCGCGTCCTTCTATGTCTGCGCGGCGATCGGCATCGTCGTAGCGGTCATCTGGTACGCCGTGGCGCGCGACCGGCCACAGGAGCATGCGCGCGTCTCGCCCTCCGAACTCGCGCATATCGAGGGTGGCCTGCCCCCCGCCTCGCCCACCGAGCATGTCGCGATCCCGTGGCGCGCGATCCTCTCCAGCCACAACGTCTGGGGGCTGTTCCTCAGCTATTTCGCGTTCGGCTACGTCATCTGGATCTTCTTCTCCTGGTTCTTCATCTATCTGGCGGAGGCGCGCGGCCTCGATCTCAAGGCAAGCGCGCTCTACGGCATGGCGCCATTCCTCGCGATGACGGTCGGGTGCCTCGGCGGCGGCGTGCTCAACGACGCGATCTCGAAGCGGCGCGGGCTCTACGCCGGGCGATCGGGCCTCGCGATGGTCGCGTTCGTGCTGACGGGCATCTTCCTGCTGATCGGCAGCCGTGTCGACAGCGCGCCGCTGGCGGTCGCTGTCCTCGCGCTCGGCGGCGGCGCGATCTATGTTTCACAGAGCAGCTTCTGGTCGGTGACGGCGGACATTGCCGGGCGGCATACGGGCGTCGTCTCGGGCCTTATGAATGTCGGGTGCCAGGTCGGCGGGGCGATCACCTCGTCGCTGACGCCGTGGATCGCCGCGCAATATGGCTGGGTCGCCGCGTTCGGAACCGGGGCGGTGATCGTGCTCGCCGGAACGCTCGCCTGGGCGATGGTCGATCCGAACCGGCTGATCGAGCCCGCGCCGAACGACGATATCGGCATCGAACCCGCGCCGGTCGCGGTCTGAACAGGGGAATGACGATGAAGTTCGCAGCCGCCGCCGCCCTGACGGTGATCGCCGTCGCCGCCCCCGCGCAGCAGCGCCCCGCCCCGCCGCCTCCGCTCGCCGCCTGGACGCCGAAGAAGACGCCCGCGACCCCATGGCGCGCGCCCAATCGCCCGTGGTGGAAGCTGGCCGACGTCAAGGCGCTCCACCGCGGCAAGGCGAACTGGACGCAAGCAGTGATCCGCAACAAGGACCTCGTCGCCGACTGGCACCAGCTTGCGCCGGGCGGGCGGACGACGACGCTGGCATACTCCGACAACCGCACCGCGATCATCGTATGGGAGGGCGAGCTGCGCGTTACGATGGCGGGGCAGGAACCGTTCACCGCGCGCAAGGGGTTCGAGATCGACGTGCCCTTCCGCGTGCCCTTTACGCTGGAAAGCGTCGGCGACGCGCCCGCGCTCTACCTTCAGCTCAACGCCGCCAGCGACATGCCGCTCTACCCCGCCGACTCGCCCGCCCCGGCAAAGGTCGCGGGGTGGGCGTACGAAAAGCGGATCGTCACCGGCGGCCCCGGCGGGTTCGACGACCGGCACCGCCCCTTCCTCGACTATTATGGCGAGATCGTCGGCAAGGGCGCGCGGCCGGGCGCCTTCATCGCCGACCAGCATCTGTTCGTGAACAATATCCGCGGCCGCGCGACGCCGACGCCGCCCGCCTCGAACCTCGGCCATTTCCATGTCGGCTATGACGAATTCTGGTTCGTAATGGAGGGCAACGTCACGCTTCAGGTCGAGGGGCAGCCGGTCTTCACCGCCGCCGCCGGCGACGTCATCTCCGCGCCGCAGGGCCACTGGCACCGCGCCAGCTTCGGCGGGCCGGAGGGGCAATGGGGCACGCGCGTCGCGATCAATCCCTATCCGGCGGGCGGTCACGCCTACACCGAAGAATCGCAAGGCAAGCAGTGAGGGGGAGCGGTGGGAGCCGGAACGACCCGCAACGAGGTCGTTACGGCTGCTTCCTTCCGGACCTGACCGAGTTGGCGACAGTTACGTCCGCCCGACTCCCGCGCCGCATATGGCCGCGCGGGATCGGGTTGGCAAGCGGTCAGGCAATTTCGGCAAGCGCCGCCGGTTCGTGCAGCGGGCATCCGTTCGCCCGCCGCCGCGTATCGGCGGAGAAGCGATAGGTCTCGTTGCGCGCCCGGTTGATGTTGCCGAGCGGGCGGTGCGCGGCAAGGCCGTGCCACGGGCGGAAGGACAGCGCCTCGTCCAGCGTCTCGTGCGCGTCGCCCCAGCCGGGCTGCGGGTCGATCTCCAGCCGGGCGACGGTGCGATAGGGGCTCGCTTCCTCGTCCCAGACGACGGTCGCGTCCTCGATCGGCATTGCCTCGGCGTCGGTGCAAAGCTGGACGCGCAACTCCCAGACCCCGCCGTGCCGCGCCAGCGCCGCGCCGGTATCCTCACGGATCGCATCGCGCCGCCCCTTCACGTCGATCCACTCGCCGACCAGCGCAAGCAGGTCGGGCGAAACAGGTCGAAGCTGGAACTTCGCGACATGATCGCCGAAGCGGTACGGCGTCTGGCTGAAATAGGTCGCGCCCAGCGGATGCACCTGCGGCGCGCCGCCCAGCGTCTTGAGCAGCCCGCTCTCGGTGCCGAGCTTCTCCAGCCCCGCCTCGATCCCCTGAAGCGCAGCGGAGAACAGCTTCTTGGCGCCTTCCGCCTTGTCGGTGGTCTTCGCCAGCAGCTTTAGGTTGCCGAGAAACGCCTTGGCGTCCTTCGCGGCAAAGGCCGGGGCGTTGGCCATCACGAAGTCCTGCGTCGCCTCCCCCTCGCTGCCCGGTAACCGCTCGCCCTCGACGCCCAGCACCTTCAATGCCATGCCCCGCGGGACCGAGATCGCGTCGTCGAGAATGTCGCCCGGATTGGTCGAGATGCGGAACACCGCCTCATATTCGCCGGGCTTGGCGAACAGCCCCTGTGCGAGCTCGGGCGGCAACCCCTCGGCCACGACGAACCGCCCGCGCGCGATCGCATGGCCCTTGGCATGGACCGACCGCACGCCGCGGCCATAGTCGGCCAGCGTCGTGTCGAGGATGTGGCCGAACTGCTCCTTCAGCCCCTCGACCGTCTCACGCTCGTCCTCACCGATCGTCTCGAGGGCGGGGGAATAGGCGACATAACCAGGCATGAGGGCCTCCAGAGGCAGGAAGGAAGAGCCTTCCTAATCCCTGTAAGGAACCGCGGTTCCGTGTTCAGCCGCGCCCGCGCATGTCGCGGCGTTCGGGCGGGATGCGGACGGTCAACGCTTCCCACCCGTCCTCGATCCAGATCTGGCAGGCGAGCCTGCTGGTCCGCGTGGCCCCGGCGGCGAGGTCGAGCATGTCCTCCTCCTCCTCGCTTGCGGGTTTCAAAAGGTCGAAATCCTCGGCCGCGACGATGACGTGACAGGTCGAGCAGGACATCTGCCCCTCGCACGTCCCCTCCAGCGGCTGGCCATCATTCTGCGCAAGGTCGAGCAGCCGGTCGCCCGGCGCACCCGTCACCTCGCGCACGGTCTCGCCATCGGCGGCGACGAAGCGGATGCGCGTCATGCCGCGATCCGCTGCGACCGGGCGGCGACGTCGATGCGGGTGAGGGCGTCGGTCAGGTCTTCCTCCGTGGTGTCGCGGCCGAAGCCGATCCGAATGCTCGACCGCGCCTGAATCTCGGTCAAGCCGATCGCGCGCAGGACGTGGCTGGACCGCCCCGATCCGCTGGCACAGGCCGACCCCGCTGAAAAGGCGATGTCGCGGCATTCGGACATGAGGCGCGCCACGTCCAGCCCCTCACGTCGCACGTTGAGGTTGCCGCGCCAACGCTCGGTCGCCGATCCGTTGGGCGTCCAGCCGTCGCCCAGCACCGCCAGCGCCCGGTCGAACAAACGCCCGACGTGCGCCGCATCCGCGTCGATGCGCGCTCTCGCCAGCCGCGCCGCCGCGCCGAACCCGGCGCACAGCGCGGGGCTGAGCGTGCCAGACCGCCCCGGCACTTCCTGCCCGCCGCCGTGCATCAGCGGCGCAAGGTCGACCCCGTCCCGCACCCACAGCGCCCCGATCCCCTTCGGCCCATAGATCTTGTGCGCCGACACCGCGATCAGGTCGCAACCCGCCGGGATCGGCATCCGGCCATAGCCCTGCACCGCATCGCAGAGGATCAGGGCGCCGGCATCATGCGCGAGCGCGGCGAGGTCGGCGATCGGCTGCACCACGCCGATCTCGTTGTTGACGAGCATCGCGGCGACCAGCCCCGTCCCCGGCACGATCGCCGCGCGGGCCGCGTCCATGTCGACGATGCCGTCCCGCCCGACCGGCAGCACCGTCACCGGCCGCCCCGTCGCCGCGGCGGTGTCGAGCACCGCGGCATGTTCGGTCGCGATCGTCACGATCGGGCCGCTCGTCCCTTTGATCGCCCAGTTCAGCGCCTCGGTCGCGCCGCTCGTAAACGCGACGCGCCCGCCCGGCGGCATCAGCGCGGCGACGGCATCGCGCGCCACCTCGACCGCCGCCCGCGCGGCGCGACCGGGGGCGTGCGGGCTATGCGGGTTGGCGTGCTGACGCTCAAGCCACGGCAGCATCGCCGCCAGCGCCTCGGCCGCGAGCGGCGTCGTCGCCTGATGATCAAGATAGATCATATGAGGAGGTCGCCCTCCGCCACCGCGCCGCCCGCCTCGCGCCGGATCGTCGTCCAGGCATCGACGAAGCGATCCACGTCCGCGGCCGTCGTCGTCCGGCCGAAGCTGACGCGGATCACCTCGCCCGCCGCTTCCGGTGCGACACCCATCTGGGCGAGCACATGGCTCGGCCGCATCGTCCCCGACGAGCAGGCCGCGCCCGCCGACACCGAAATGCCCATCAGGTCGAAGCGGATGAGCTGCGTGGCCGCCGCCACGCCCGGCATCCGATAGGCGGCGATCGTCGGCGTCCGCCGCTCGGCGTCTTCGCCCATCCGCTCCGCGCCCGCTGCGGCGAGCCGCTGGTCCAGCCGTTCGCGAAGCTCGGCCAGGTCGATCAGATCCTCGGGCACGCCCACCGCAGCGATGAAGCCGAGCACGCCCGGCACATTCTCGGTCCCGCCGCGATAGCCACGCTCCTGCCCGCCCGAGGGACGCAAGGCGGCGAAGTCGCGGATCAGCAGCGCGCCGATCCCCGGCGGCCCACCACGCTTGTGGCCCGACAGCGCGATGAAATCCGCATGATCCTGCGGCAGGTCCTCGTCGTCCCAACCGACCGGCATTTGTGCCGCGTCCGCAAGCAGCAGCCCGCCGGCCGCATGGACGATCCGTGCGATCTCACCCAGCGGCTGAAGGATACCCGTCTCGTTGTTGCCCCATTGCACCGCCACCAGCGCCGGCGACGGGTCCGCCGCCAGCGCTGCGTGGAGCGCGGCGAGGTCCAGCGTCCCGCCCTCCAACACCGGCAGACGCTCCGCCTCTGGCGCAGCACGCAGCACTGCCTCGTGCTCGGTCGCGCCGACGAGCACGCGCGACACTTCCGCGCGGGTCAGGGCGATGCCCAGCGCCTCGGTCGCGCCGCCCGTAAAGATGACCTCGCCCGTCCAGCCATAGGCAGCCGCGAGCCGTGTGCGTGCCGCCTCCAGCACCGCGCGCCCTGCCCGCCCCTCGGCATGGGGGCTCGACGGATTGGCCCAGTCGGTCATCGCCGCGGCGACCGCGGCCATGGCGGGCTCGACCATCGGCGTGGCGGCGGCGTGATCCAGATAGAGGCGATTGCCCAAGCGCTTCGTCTCCCGGCGGCGTTGCTTGTCGGGCCGCCCGGTCTATATAGCCGTCGCATTGGTGGGCGCCAGCTTTCGCGGCGCCGGCAGTCGTACAGGAAACCGATGCCCGAAGTGATCTTTCCCGGCCCCGAAGGCCGTCTCGAGGGGCGCTTCGCCCCCGCTCCCCGCCCCCGCGCGCCCGTCGCGATGATCCTGCATCCGCACCCGCAGTCGGGCGGCACGATGAACAACCGCATCGTGCAGGAGCTCTACAAGACCTTCCAGCGCCGCGGCTTCGCGACGCTGCGCTTCAACTTCCGCGGCGTGGGCAAGAGCCAGGGCACGTTCGACAACGGCATCGGCGAGCTGTCGGACGCGGCCAGCGCGCTCGACTGGGTTCAGAGCTTCCACCCAGAGGCGCAGACGACGTGGATCGCGGGGGTCAGCTTTGGCGCGTGGATCGGCATGCAGTTGCTGATGCGCCGGCCGGAGATTCGCGGCTTCATCTCGATCGCGCCGCCGGCGAACATGTACGATTTCACCTTTCTCGCCCCCTGCCCCTCCTCGGGCATCATCATCCAGGGCGATGCGGACGAGGTGGTGACGCCGAGCGCGACGCAGAAGCTGGTCGACAAGCTGCGCACGCAAAAGCACATCACCATCCACCACGACACCATTCCCGGCGCGAACCACTTCTTCGAGCACGAGATGCCGCAGCTGATGGGCAGCGTGGACCGCTATCTCGACATGCGGCTCGATCCCAACTCGCCGATCCGCTGATGGGCAGGGCACCCGTCCCGGCCGATGCGACGGGCGGGTGCCAGTGCGGCGCGGTGCGGTATCGCATCAGCACGGTGAATCCGGACAGTCCGCACATCTGCCACTGCCGCATGTGCCAGCGCGCGGTCGGCGGCCCGTTCGCCGCGCTCTTCAACGTACCCGACACGGCGATCGAGTGGACGCGCGGCACGCCGGCCACCTGGCGCAGTTCGGCGGCGGCGACGCGAGGGTTCTGCGGCGAGTGCGGGGCGCCGCTCTTCTACCACGGCGACGACAGCGGGCGGATCAATCTGACGATCGCGTCGCTCGACGATCCCGAGGCGTACCCGCCGGTCGGCCAAGTCGGCAGCGAGGGGCGGCTAAGCTGGTTCGCGACCCTGCCGACGCTGAAGGATCACGGAACGACTGAAGCGATCGATCCCGACGGCGCGGCGCGTATCGCGGCAACGAGCCGGCAGCGCAGCGACTAAAGCGCAGCCAGATCGATCGCCCCGTGCCGGTCCAGCGTCTTCGACCGGTCGCGCATCGGGTATTTCAGCCCCGTCGCGCAGTTGAACAGCACCACCTGCTCGTCACGCCCGACCTCGCCATCGGCCAGCGCCTGCTCGTACGCAGCAAGCGTCGCGCCGCCCTCGGGGCAGAGGAGCAGCCCGTCCTCGATCGCCGCGCGCTCGGTCGCGGCGACGATCGCCGGGTCGCCGATCGCCAGCGCCTTGCCGCCGCTCTCTCGCACCGCATCGAGGATCAGGAAGTCGCCCACCGCCTTCGGCACGCGGATACCCGCGGCGACGGTGTGCGCATCCTCCCACCGCTCGGCGTGGCGCTCGCCCGCCTCGAACGCGCGGACGATCGGGGCACAGCCCGACGCCTGCACCGCGTACATGCGCGGGCGGCGCGAACCGATCAGGCCGATCGCCTCCAGCTCGTCGAACGCCTTCCACATGCCGATCAGGCCGGTGCCGCCGCCGGTGGGATAGAAGATCGCGTCGGGCAGCTCCCAGCCGAGTTGCTCGGCCAGCTCCAGCCCCATCGTCTTCTTGCCCTCGATCCGGTACGGCTCTTTCAGGGTCGACAGGTCGTACCAGCCGTTCTCCGCGCATCCCTTCGCGACGATCGCGCCGCAATCGTCGATCAGGCCGTTGACGCGGTAGACGCGGCCCCCCTGCGCCGCGATCTCCCGCACGTTGATCTCGGGCGTGTCGTCGGGGCACAGGATCACGCTCTCGATCCCCGCCCGGCTGGCATAGGCTGCCGCCGCCGCGCCAGCATTGCCGTTGGTCGGCATCGCGATCGTCCTGACGCCCAGTGCCTTGGCCATGCTGATCGCCATGACGAGGCCGCGCGCCTTGAAGCTGCCGGTCGGCAGCCGCCCCTCGTCCTTTACCAGCGGCGCGCGCGCCGCCAGCCGCTCGCCCGCCGCGGTCAGCGGAATGAGCGGCGTCTCGCACTCGCCCAGGCTGACGATGTTCGCCTTGTCGCGCACCGGCAGCAATTCGCGCCAGCGCCACAGGTCGCGCGGCCGGCCGGCCAACGCTTCCTTCGTCAGGGCGGCACGAACACCGTCGAGGTCGTAGCGGACCAGGAGCGGCCGCCCGGCGCGCGACAGGCCCTGCACCACATCGGCCTCGTACCGCTCGCCCGTCAGTCCGCATTCCAGATGCGTGACGAAGCTGGGGCGGTCGGCGGTCAGATTGTCGTTCCAGATCATGCCCCCGACTTGGCCACCCCGTCCGCGGCGGTCAAGCGAGGCTTCGTCAACCTTTGTCCGCTAGTGCAGAGGCATGGGGCAAGGGGAGCGTCCGGCGCGGCTGATGGGGCTGCAACAGCTGCGCGCGGTGGCGGCGCTGGGCGTCGTCGCCTTTCACGCGAGCGAGTTGGGCTGCCTCCCCTTCCTGCCCGGTGCGTTCGGGGTCGATCTGTTCTTCGTGCTCAGTGGTTTCCTGATGGCCGCGATCACGGACGACGACGCTCGGCCGGGCGCGTTCCTGGCGGCGCGGGTGCGGCGGGTGGTGCCGCTCTACTGGCTGGCGACGCTCGTCATGGCGATCGGGCTCGCGGTGGGTGGCACGGCGCCCGACCCGGCGCGTGTGGCAAGCGCCCTCGCGTTCATGCCGCAGGGGAATGCCGGGCCGACCGCGATGGGCCTGCCGCTGCTCGCCCCGGGCTGGTCGCTGCATTACGAGATGGGGTTCTACGCCCTGTTCGCCGCGTCGCTGCTGCTGCCGGCCCGTTGGCGGACGCCGGTGCTCTCGGTGAGCCTCGTCGCGCTCGCCGCGCTGGGCTCGGTGGCGCGAACGGCGTGGACCGATCCGATCCTCGTGGAGTTTGCGGCCGGCATGTGGATCGCCGAGGTCTGGCGCGGCCGCGTCGCGCCGCGAGCCGCCACCATCGGCGGTGTTGCGGTGTTGGCCGGGCTGCTGCTGCTCTATCCCGGGCTGCTCGACCGCATCCGCCTATTCGCCGCACTGCTCGCCAGTGCCACGATCGCCTGGACGCTCCGCCGCGAGCCGGTGCGTGCTCGTCCCAGGCTGGAGGCGCTGGGCGACGCGAGCTACGCGATCTACCTCACCCACCTGCTGGTCATGAAGCCGCTGTTCGCGCTGACCGCCGGAATCGTCCCGCCCGCCATGTCGATCCTGCCCGCGGCGATCCTCGGCATCGCGGCGGGCCTCGTCGTCCATTACCGGGTCGAGCGGCCGATCGCTCGGGCGCTCGACCCGGCGCGGATCAGGGCACGGTCACGCGCTGGAACGTCACGCCCTTCAGCTCCGGCAGCGCCCTGAGCTGCGGCTCGACGGTGGCGAGGTCGCCGACCACGACCAAGGTCGCCTTGTCGATCGGCTGCGTCGCGACCGCCGCTTGCTGGACCTGCTGCGGCGTCACCGCGAGCACCGCGGGGACATAGGTCTGAAGCCAGTCCTTCGGCCAGTTCAGCCCGTCGCGCTGCGCCATCGAATTGATGAGCGACTGTGCGGTCGCATTCTGGATGACGAACAGCCCGGCGAGGTAATTGCGCGCGCCCGTCACCTCGGCCGCGGGCGGGGTGGTCGTCTGGAGCCCGCGGATCTCCTTGAACACCTCCGTCACGGATGCGCCGGTCGAGGCGGTGGTCACGTCCGCCTGGAACACCCAGGTGCCCGCCCCCGGCCAGAACTGGACCGAGGAACCGGGCGAATAGGTATAGCCCTTGTCCTCGCGGATGTTGCGGGTGATGCGCGAGCTGAACATGCCGCCCAGCATCGCGTTCGACACGCGCTCGGGCACGTCGCCAGGCGTCGCGCCGGCGGGTGCGGGGAAGGCGAGCCGCATCGTCGACTGCGGCGCGCCGGGGCGATCGACGAGCAGCACGACCGGGCCGGCGGCGGGCGTGTACGGCGCCTTCGCCCGCTCGGCGCCCGGCGCCCAGTTGCCGAACGCCTTGCTCACCGCCGCCTTCACCGCCGCTGCGTCGAAGCGTCCGGCGACATAGAGGTGCGCGCGCTTCGCCCCGTAATTGGCGGCGTGGAACGCCTTGGCATCGTCGAGCGTGTAGGTCGCCAGCTGCGCCTGGCTCGGCACGTAGCGGCCATAGGGATGCTCGGCCCCGTAATAGCGCTTGAACAGCGCGGCGGTGGCAAGCGTCCCCGGTTGCGACATGGTGAGCGCGAGGCGGCGGGCGGCGTCGGCCTTGACCCGCTCGAACTCGCCGGCGGGGAAGTCGGGCCGCGTCGCCACGTCGCCCAGAAGCTGGACCGCGTGGCCGGCATGCTCGGAAAGCACGTCGATCGCGAAGCTCGTCTTCTCCTCGCCCGGCACGACGTTCAGGCTGCCGCCCATGTCGGCGGCGGCGGTCGCGATCTGGCCGGCAGACTTGCCCGCGGCCCCCTGCTTGGTCATCTCGGCGGCAAGCTGCGAGAGCCAGACCTTGTCCGCCTCGTTGATCCCGCCGGCATAGACGTCGAGCATCATCACCGCCTTGGGCGTGGTGCCATAGGGGATCAGCGTCACGGCCATGCCGTTGGGAAGCGTATAGGTCTCGCTCGCCGGCACCGCGAACGGCTTTGGCGTGCCGAGCGGCGGCGGGGTCGCGGTCTGCGCAGCCAGCGGCAGCGCCGAGGCCAGCGAAGCCATGGCGGCGGCGAAAGTCAGCGGACGGCGCATCACTTGGCTTCCTGCGGCTTGGGGGCGGCGGCAGCGGCGGGCTGCGCGGCACCGGGTTCGATGACGTAGATCGATCGGTTGGTGGGACGCAGATATTCCTGCGCGACCTTCTGGATCAGCGCGGGCGTCACCTTGGCGAAGCCGGCCTCGATCTGGTTCACCTTGGCCGGATCGTTGTCGAACAGCGCATAGACCGCGAGCAGGTTGATGAGGCCGATGCGCCCCAGCCCGTCGACGTCCGAATAGAGCTGCGAGCGTAGTTTGGTGCGCGCGCGATCGAGCTCGGCCTGCGTCACCGGCCGGGTGCGCAGCCCCTCGATCACGCCGTTCACCGCCTGGGTGATCTGCTGGTGCGTCGTCTTCGGATCGTGCTGGAAGCTGAAGCTCCACAGCATCGGCCCGTTATAGTCGAACATGTTGCCGAGCGACGAGTTGATCCCCCCGTCGACCGA